>JAIOSV010000019.1 GCA_021107435.1 Candidatus Sabulitectum sp.
GTTTGCTGGCTTTATCCACTGAGCTCATTCTTATACCTTTTCCCTTTCAGGGATTAGTGTGAAAACACTAGTGTTGGCAGAGTTCTGTAAGTACACGACCGCTTGCCTTTGGGTGGATGAAAGCGATTTTTGATCCACCTGCGCCCGGTCTGGGTTCTTTATCAATCATTCTGACTTCTTTTTCTATCAACTCAGTAACAGCTCCATTTACATCGGTGACGCTGTACGCGATATGGTGAATTCCCTGTCCCTTCTTTTCCAGAAAGACGGCAATTGAACTATCCGGAGATGTTGGCTCAAGCAATTCAATTTTGCTTTCCCCTATTTTGAACATTGCGACTTTGACCTTCTGGGAAGGAACTTCATCTGTTCCAATCAGTTCAAGCCCAAGCACATCACGGTAAAAAACTGAAGCCTCATCCACACTTGCAACTGCGATTCCGATGTGATCAATCTTACTTAGATCCATTGTGCTTAAACATCCCTTCTGCTCGTTCAAGCAGTTTTTTCCCGATTGCATAAGGTGATAACTGTCCGGCTAAGATAAGCTCTTCCGCCGCTTTTCTGCCATTGTATTCGATTTCAAGTAACTTCTCAGAAATGATTATTCCGTTTTCTGTGAGAATGCCATTCAGGGTTTTTACTGCTGAGCGTGCTGTTTTTTCTTCTCCCGTCTGCGCTGCGACTAATCGGTCAATAGCGCCCCAGAGATCTTCCAGCCCTTCCCCGGAAACAGCGGAAATCCTGATCACTTCAGGTTTCTTTAAGTCTGCTGGCATGAACTCGAGACTTGCTTTTACATAGCTTTCCAGTTGGTCTATTCCGTTCCGGTCGGCTTTATTCAGCACGATAATGTCGCCTATTTCCATGATACCGGCCTTCATGGACTGCACATCATCCCCCAGGCCGGGAACCAGTACCAGTAGAGTAATATGCGCAAGGTCGGCTATCTCAACTTCGGCCTGCCCCACGCCTACAGTCTCAATTATCACAGGGCTGTACCCGGCAGCGGAAAGAACACAGGAAGCATCTCTAGTTGCCCCGGAAAGACCGCCCAGGTGCCCTCTGCTGCCCATGCTTCGAATGAAGACCTTTGGGTCAGAGGCATGAGACTGCATGCGAATGCGGTCTCCAAGAAGAGCGCCTCCAGTGAAAGGAGAAGATGGATCAACTGCAATCACACCCACAGAATTATCGGTGGTTCGATATCTGGTAATCATTCGGTTTACCAGTGTACTCTTGCCTGCTCCGGGAGGACCGGTAATGCCAAGTGTGAATCCCTGCTGCTTTCCAAAAAGCACATCAAGGATATCAGCGGAGTCGGGACTGCCATTTTCAACTCTGCTCAGAGCTCTGGCAATTGCTCTAATGGAACCTTCACCGATGTCCCGGATAATATCGGCTGTAGAAGTCATCCCTAATTACTGCCTTTTCTCCATCTGAAGGTTGATAAACCCAACGACTTCCGCAGCAGGAGTTCCAGGGGTGAATATGGCAGCATAACCTGCGTCTTTCAGTCCGGGAATGTCTTCTTCGGGAATGACACCGCCGCCAAAAAGAATAATGTCTGAAGCGTCTTTTTCCTTCAGGAGCCTGGCGACTTCAGGGAACAAATGGTTGTGAGCGCCTGAGAGAAGGGATATGCCCACGAAATCAACATCCTCCTGTATAGCGGCGTCGGCAATGGCTTCAGGTGTTTGGCGAATGCCTGTGTACACGACCTCCATGCCGGCATCTCTCAGGGCACGAGCAATGTATTTTGCCCCTCTGTCGTGTCCGTCAAGGCCGGGCTTGCCTATTAATACTCTGATTTTGCGGTTCATTTTGACTCCAAAAGAAACGAGTATGTATTTACATGACAAAAGAATACCCGAATCTAGAACAATGATGTGCTTTTGTAAAGATTCAGCGCAGCACTCCCCAAAATCCGAAAGGAGAAGCATATTACAGATGATACCGGATATCCGGTATCAATAATTTATTCACAAACGGAGGACTTCATGAGATTCACGGTTTTCCTGATCCTGACAATCGCGGCAGTTTCATTTGCCGCTTTATCCACTACTACAGTAGCCGGTTACCTTGACCAACTCGGAGCAGCATATGAAGAAGAGGAAGGAGCTTTCTGGCTCCTTGCGGAAGATTCACTAAGTGGTGAGGCTTTCCCTATTTTCTACATTGAAGTAAATACACCAATGGAGGCCTGTTTCATGGCCGGACCCACACCGGGTCTTGTTCCGGAATCGGGAGCGGGAAGGGCAGCGGCTTTTGCGAAGCTCGCAGAACTGAATGCCACTTATCCCTTTGTAAAATTCGAGCATGACATTACCACTGGCGAGGTCATCTGCACTTACACTTTCTCTACGGAGAATGGTGTTGGCATTGAAGCTTTCTCAGCGATGCTTCAGGTTATATTCGGCACAATTGATGAAACGGCGGCAGAGCTGGCAGCACTGAGTCAGTAAAGCAAAAGGGGGCTGCAGAGGATGTATGGAAGCATAGCGATCTGCTCGGGAAGGGCCAGTCTGAAGCTTACCGATGCTATCTGCAGGATTCTTGGTATTGAACCGGAACCCGTTGAATTTCATGACTTTTCAAATGGAAACATGATGGTGAATTTTCCCGGCGGAACTGTTCGAGAAAAGGATTTGTTTGTTATCCAGTCCGGTGAGAGATCTGTTTTTCAGGACAAGACTGATGCCTACAGAACAGTGTCAGGAGATATTCTGGAGCTTTTGCAGATGATCAGTGCCCTGAAGGACAGCGCAGGTAGAATCACGGCGGTTACTCCATACTTCCCATATGCCAGGAGTGACAAGAAGGACAAGCCAAGAATCGCCATTACGGCAAAAATGATATTCGAGCTGCTTGAAGCTGTCAGAACTGACAGGGTACTTGCAATGACACTTCATTCCCCTCAGAGTCAGGGGTTCAGCAATATACCTGTTGATCAGCTCCATGCTAACACAGTATTTATCAGAAAAATCCTGGCGATGGGGAAAGAAAAGCTTGCTTTTATAGCTCCTGATTCCGGAAGTATTCTGGACAATGACTTTCTCGCATTGCACACAGCCAGGGGTATTCAGGATGCCGGAGGCACTCCTGATGTTACAACGGGGTATGTAAAGAAAATGAGAGTGGATGATTCCGAGAATCCCCTTGTGAGAACAGTAGAAGGACTGGATAATCTGTCAGACAGAACAGTGCTTATGGCGGACGACGAGGTTCTCAGTGGGAAAAGCCTGATTCTGTGCGCCGAGACCTTAGCAGCCAGGGGAGCCAAAGACATCTATGCCTTCATTACGCATCCCATTTTGAGTGGCGAGGGGGTTAAGCGTTTACAGAACAGCCCGATCACAAAACTGTACATCACAGACACGGTGGAATTCGACAGGGAAAAAGCCGAGCAGGTAAATGGCGGACCAGTAGACAAAATTGAAATTCTGTCTGTTGCCCATGTATTTGCCGAAGCGATCAAAAGAATCAACGAGGGACGCAGTCTGAGTTCTCTCTACCTGTAAAACATCCCATAAACAGGGCATTCCAATCACATGGAGTGCCCTGTTTTACAAATCAAGATCAGGACGGACTCCCGTTTTTCTCCAGAGAAAGAAATGTTCCAGTATTTCTCTGTGATCAAATGCAATAGTCTCGGGGAGGTTGTCAGGAGAAAAGGCAATTGCTTTTGCAGCGTCATCTCCTCCAACAGGTTTACCGCTTGCCCTGCACCAGTAGACAGCGCTTACTGTATCTCCTCTGGGGTCTCTCCATGGTTTTGAGTAGACATGGAAGAGATCAAGTACTTCTATTTCAAGAGAGGTTTCCTCAAGTGCTTCCCGCTTGACTGCTTCAAGAAGGCTCTCTCCGGGATCAACGAATCCTCCCGGTATGGCCCACCCTAAAGGAGGGTACTTTCTTTCCACAAGAACTATTGCTCCTCCGTCCATTTCAATTATTGCGTCTACGGTAAGCTGCGGTGTTTCAGGTCTCATTTTTTCCTCCCTGGAACAAAGAGGTGAAAAGTTTGTATATTTTGTAACAATTGAAAACTCATGAAAGGGGAACCTATGAAATATTTACTCGTCCTGACACTGGCTCTTGCACTGACCGCCTGCGGAGAGCCCGCAGACAATCAGTCCGGAGAGACAGCAACACATGACTCCGCATCTGAAGGAGAATGGATTCATGATGACTTTCCGGCGGCTCTTGCACTTGCAGAGGAGACAGGAAAACCTGTTTTTATTGATCTGTACGCCGACTGGTGCCGTCCCTGTGTTATGCTTTCAGAGGACTACTTTTCCAGGGATGACTACAGGGAAGTCCTGTCGCAGTGTGTTCTTGTGAAGATCAACGTTGACAACAACCCTGATCTTGCTCAGAGATACCGTGCCCAGAGCATCCCCACTCTGATCCTTGCAGATGCCAGCGGAACGGAGATCGATCGCATTACAGGGGTAATGGGCACTCCTGAGGAATTTCTTCCCATGATTTCAACCTTCATTTCTCAGGGACTTTAGACTATACCAGCACAAAGGGGGAGGACGAAGCCTCCCCCAAAGTCCTATCATTCAGAGAGCTTTACAACCTCACAGCCCTGAGAGTTTCGATGTGGCTGCCGGTGGTCAGTCTGACCACATAAATACCGGCAGGAGCGTTCTCAAGACCTGAAGCAACGGTGTGGCTGCCGGATGCAACTGAACCGCTAACAGGTATGCTGACAATTCTTCCTGCTATATCCAGTATCTCAATAGTGGCGTGGGCCGGTGAAGGAAGAGTGAAGTTTACCATCGCGGTGGAAACCACCGGGTTCTGAGATATTGAAAGATCCATGGAAGGCACGGATGCGCTGAGGTTTTCCACGGATGTTACAATCAGACCACCCAGGTAATAATCGTCGCCGCAACTGTCAGGTGTGTCATCCCACATTGGGTGTTCTTGACCGCTCTGGGCACATGTATCCCATTCTTCAGCTTTGAAAGCTGCCTCATACATGGAGATTTTGCCATCGCCATTCATGTCCGGGGTTCCGGGAAGAGCTCCACCGGGAACACTTGTGGTGGGAGGAGTAGAACCATGTACTGCTCCGGTCCAGTAGTACACATATTCGTCATATTCAGGGTATGTTGCCCCTGCATAGCTTGACTCTGACGCATTAGCCGCACTGGCAAATGTTCTGGGCTGTGTTGCTCCTGTATTGATTACTTCCCCAAGGAAGCCTCCTGAATAGCACTGCTCCATTACCACATGTATGGACATGGCTGAAAAGGCATCCATATATCCCATGAATGTGTCATCATCCAGGGTACTTCCCCAGAGGTTGAGGGTAACTTCAGGTGGACTATCAAAAGCGTATTTACCGGAACCGCCGTGATCTGTCGTATAGATGAAGAGATGATCATCAGCACCAACCAGAGCATTGATTGCGTTGTAACCGCTGGTTACGCCTGCGGTAGTGGCATCGTAGATAATATCACTGTCGCCGTCATCATCGAAATCTGGATTTGAATTGAGACCGTTGGACAGGTCTGGAGCAGGATTAAGTCCGTCGGCGAAGCAGACAATGATGTGGTCATCAGGGAGCAGATAATCATGTGCAAGGACATTGTAGATGAACTGTACATCGCCGTAGTATCTGGTGTGGTTATTACTCTGGTTTGCTCCACCCGAGATAATCCAGGCATACATGTGGTCGGCACTGGTGGAAGTTGACTGTACATTAGGAACCCACCAGGCGATGAAGTCTTCATACTGACCCTTACCGTTGTCAGTCTCGGGGAGGCTTGTGTATTCAACATTCATTCGGGGAAGAGCATCGGGGGGAACGGTCATTCTGATGGTGTTCATCTCTCCGTCAGGGGAGACAAAGACCCACCTGCAGGGGTGTTCCCAGTTTGCTAACGCGTAGTCATCCACAAGAACAAGATAACCGTTAAAGGGCACGATTATCTCGGGATGTGACCAGGCTCCCATGAAATCTCCCCGCAAAAGGAAACCGTCAAGGCTTCTTACTTCCTTGTTTGAAAGGTCGGTAAGCATTGTTTCCATAACCAGGTTGGCTGCCTCTGTTGGGCTGTTTACAACAGCACCGAAAGCAAAAGCTGAAACAAGTACAAGCAAAATCAGTTTAAGCATTTTTCCTCCAATAGTTAAGCGTTCAAAGAGAATACATCCAGACTATAAAGCAAACCTGATTCTAACGGTAGTATGCGTTTTCAGACTAAAGAGAATGCAGGATTTTTACAATTGCCTCACTACCATTGCATTGAACTGGAGCTGGACAGGGCTTTTCCATGACTTTACTGATTTCCGACTGAGTGGATGCAGTTCCGTCAATGCCAATGAGGGCAGTTCCTGAGTGGCCAAGGAGAGGAGAGATAAGGCTCTTCTCTTCGGGGAATTGCCTGCCGGTAAAGAGTACTGCTCTTTTTCCCATTGCCAGTATCTGCGAAACGATGCCGTAACCCGGTTTGGATATCACCACATCGCAGGCGGCAACAAGATCGGCGAAAGTTGCCCCTGCTTGAGAAAGCTCGTAGTGGGTGATGTTGTGACATAGTTTATGTGCTGGCTGGGGCAGAGAGGAAACGGCAGTGAATCCTTCAGGAATTGAAAGCTTTATTCCCGGTGGTGTTTCCCTGAGAGCTACAAGACAGATCCTTCCACAGGGAAGCAGCTTTTTTGCTTTCTCAGAGTTTCCAGAAGGACCTCCGCGAAGCAGCGGAACGTCAATAGTTGAATGGAAGGGGGAATGATTCGGTCCCAGAGGAAGCTTCAAGAAGGTAGCGTGGCGATACATATCGGCAATCAGCTCTGCTTCTTTCAGGAGATCGGAAAACATCTCTTTCATTATCCAGTCCCATGTGAAGTTGCTGATGCCCAGGGCTGGAATGCCGCCAATCTCAGCGGCTTTCACAGGGAGAGGATCAATGTCTGTGATTATTAAATCGGGTTTGTGGTCATGCTGTCTTGCAACTTCAGCTTTTAAGTAATCAGGAATTTTGTGGAGAAAAGACTGATAATGCAATCGTGTTGCCTGAAGATCAATGTCCCCATCTTTTTCAATAGCGATTGGAGATGGTGAACCCGGAACAAACGAATCAATTTCTGAACCGTCCCAGAACCAGTGGGGAACATCTGAAGCAACTGTAATATGCGTGTTTGGAAATTTCAGCCTGTAAACTCTAATCAGCTCGCGCTGTCTGGCCGCGTGCCCCCAGCCGTGGGAAGAAACGTGCCAAATGATATTCATATATAGCGATAGCTCTTTCCAGATAGAGAGAAGAAGTAACATTTATTGATTTGAAAAGGTTTTCCCCATCATTTTTTATTATGTGTCGCATAGCTTTATCATAAAATGATAGTTGTGCACGAACACATGGTCAAGCATGACTGCCGCACCTCCCTTTCGGGAGATGCGGGCGAGAGAAAATGTTATCTTGCCACAACAAGTTTTTGAGTAACAGATTCATCTTTTGAAGAAAGATGGCAGAAATAAACACCTGTAGTGAGATCTGTTGCGAAAGACATGCTGTGGGAACCGGCTGTCATGTGTGTTTCGGCCAGGTTCTGAACCATGCGTCCTGAAAGATCAAAGACACCAATGCTGACAGTTCCCGATGATGGTATTGAAAAGCTAACATTAAGCTGATTAGTTGCCGGGTTGGGGTTGATGGGCAGCAGGCTGAGTGAATTCGATGATTCTGCTCCCTCGATACCCAGTATATCCATTTCGGCGAAGTAAACATCTGTGCCGGATCCCATTACGTTAGCATGAACATGTTTACCCGCCGCAGTGATGTATCTGCCGTCAGGGCTGATATCCACATGGAACATAGATCCGGGTGTGTTTATTGAGAAAACGGGGGCAGTGGGGTTTTCATCGTCAAAAACTTCTACCTCATCGCCTCCTCCGGTCTGGCAGCCCCAGGTTCCCATGACCATCCATCTGCCGTCATCCGAGCAGTCCATCCATTCAACAAGATCCTGATGGCTCCCGGAGCCAATCGGATAGTCATAAAACCAGACAAGAGAAGAGCCGGAAAGATCGAATCTCAGTATTTTGTTTGTTTTATAGTCATTGCGGTAAAAGCCGAAGTAGATGGTATTGTTGTCGGCGGCAATAGCGGCGGCGCCACCGTAGTAACCGGGAATGGCTTTGCCTGTTATCAGATTGTAAGCGGTACCGTCCCATGTTGCCATTCTTGCGGCGGTGAAACCATATGCAATCACCGAGCCGTCGGGAGATATCGCAAAGCAATCAGTTGAAGCCCCCAGAGAGAAGCTTGCCTCAAGGGTTCCAGTGGCAGTGTCCACACGATAAAGAGTGGCTGATGTTCTGAAGATGCACTTGGAGCCGTCAGCGGTGATTCGAAGTTGACGGGGATAGTAAGCCAGGGCCGGGTCTTCATAGGTAGCAAAGGGAGTGCTGCTTGAACTGTTGAAGAAGTGAATTGCGAGGTGCTCATCTATAGCACCACCTACAGCGAGGATGGAACCGTCGCTGGAACAGGCGGACTTGACCGGAGAATCCGCGGAAGCTGAAATGAATGCACCTTCACCGGAGTATGTCCATACAGGGTTGACGGAGGAGGAATTGAAAAGCTGTACAGAAGTGTTGTCTTCGGATACAAGATAGTCGTCTGTCGGGTCAGACGGGGTTCCGTTGTCATTGTAAACATTGTATTTCTGTATTGCATAGAAAATATCTGTCGTTTCCGCTGCAACGGTTCCAGTGGCCAGAGAAGTCCAGTATTCATTTGTTCCCGGTTCAGGCTCTGTCATCCATAGCATGGTTCCATTGCCATCAATACCCTGAAACATCCTTCCACCACCGTACCATCCGCCGGTGAAAACAAAATCAGAGTTGTTGCCGATGGGAGCGATCTTCTGGGTTAATCCCGACACTTCAGAATAGTGCCAGATAATTTCGTTGGCGTCCGGTAATGGAGCTATATCTGCCTGCTCCGAGTAATCAGAGAATTCTGTAGTTGTTATTTCTCCGTCCCCGGTTAGCTCCGAGACGGTTCTTGCGGAAGTGAAGCCCAGTGCTGAGAATCCGCACAGAACCAGCAGGATGAAAGTTCTCATGGTAGTCTTCCTTTCGTTTACCTGACCACAGCGAAGCGTTCTGTCAGAGACACGTCCGGGGTCATGAATTTTACAGAGTAAGTACATGGGTTTCCTCCCTATTTTATTATAGTGAACCTTACTGAGTGGTGAATGTTTCCATGTTTAATAACTGCGTGGTAAACACCTGCAGGCAGAATTCCCGGAACAACAGAAGTTTCGGTTTCTGCGGCAAGTCTTCCTGCGAGGTCGTGTATCTGCACAGTTCCGCCGAAATCATCAGGAAGATTGAAAACAATCGGAAAGCCGTTCCGCACCGGGTTTTGAGAGACCCGGAAACACTCGGGATTACTGGAATAATTCTCATCTTCAATAGAAGTCTGCTGTGTGAATCTCATTGCGTCAAAGGAGATGTACTGACCCTGAGTGCCTGTGTAGTCTCCCATTCTTACCATAGCGGAAGATGGTGAGAGGAAGAAAGTACCAACCGTTGCCCACTGGTCACTGCAGCTTCCCTGATTGACAGAAGCGGTTACCCAGCCTGACGAGGAATTTATGTGATAGATGCCGATGGCAGATGCGTGGGAAGCAGGGACATATGTTTCTATGAGGTACCAGGCTTCCGAAGAAAGCTCGGGAATCCATTCAACCATACAGGTGTCCGGCAGCGCTCCGGTGGAATAGGTCCACCAGGAATACCCTGCATATCCTGTTTCCTGCTCGTGCCAGTACTGACATGATCCAAGTTTTCTGTAACCCAGTGTACGGTCGTCAATAAGTTCGCAGGCAGGAGAAAGAACCTCTGAACGGGCTGAATGAAGCTGAGAAATTCCCAGTTGAGTGTTCCCGTTGTTATAGCCCGGCCAGTCGTAAACAACATCCTTGCCGTTCGGCAGTGTTCCCCAGCCGGGTAGGTTCTGGTTGCCGTAGGCGTCGTTGCATATCACCGAGTGGTTGTCGTAGTAGCCGTTGAAGAGAAGTATGTGCCCTGAAGTGTAAGGGCTTGTTGTAGATGCCACAACCGTCCATGAATTGTTCAGCTCTGATGTGCAGGCGTTCCATGTGGTACCGAGCTGATAAGAGTCAAGCCCATGCTGGTTAAGCCACAGGGTCATCATGGCCCATATCGCACCTCCCAGGTTCCTGCAGATAAATCCGTGCGCGCCTGGAACCCACACACCGCCCGGTGATTTTCCGAGGATGTCATAGGTGTATCCCAGAAATGCATACTCGGTGGGAATGTAGTTGCCCCACTCACTCCAGTGTCCGTCGGGGTAGCTGCACCAGATGGAATCAGGAGTAAGTCTGTTGTAGTACTGCGATGCCATCATGCAGGATGTGGGACCGCAGCTCCAGCTTCCATCGAACCAGTCCGGAGTGTCCCACCTCTGGTGCATGTACGGAACATCGAAATGAACAGTTGGATCATCCCCGGGTGTATCATACAGAGTGATATTCTCCGCCTGGACAGGGACAACGGTTTCTGCTCCTGTTCGGATGTTTTTAGTGGCAGTTTCCCATGCAAGGGCTTCGCAACCGTAACTGCTGATGCATCGTGTAAAGGTAACATTATCATCTCCGCTGAAGTGGCAGTAGAAGCCATTCGGAATATCCAGGAAGAGGGTACCATTATCTTCGGTAACAGAGTATCCACCATCGGATCTGCCGATTAGAAGGAGCCCGTTACTGTATTCCACAGTAGTGGGAGAAAAACAGAGTTCAACAACATCTGTCGTTCCAGTGGCCATAACCATTGTTTTCAGAAGCGCATCTCTGGAAGAAACAAACCAGATGGTTTTTCCATCAGAGCAGAGGCTGCCCGGATACTCACCTGTAAAAAAAGAGTGCTGAACTGTTCCTTCAAGATCAAGAATGAGTATCTCTCCGGGGATGGAGATGAGCATTCCATTGCTTAAGCCATTGGAGTATGGACCACTGAAGTACTCTGCGGAGAAGATTTCACCCCGGTGCAGGGAAACAATTCTCTGGAATTCGCCGGTAGGACATTCCTTCCAGAAAAGATCTTCCTGTGCGGACAGCAAGTTGCCGCCCGAACCGCGTTCACTGGAAATATGTCTATTCTCAAGCAGAAGTACTGATCCGGAAAGATCAGTCCATATCTGTTCACTCCCGTATATACCGGCGGGTATCCGCAGAGTTGCCAGCAGAATAATCAGCAGCATTTCTCTCCCCCTTACCTGAATTGCTATTATCTTAAGAAACAGAGCCGGAAGAAAGGCTGGAAATTCGGCTGAATCCTGTTATCTTATTCGCTATGGATTACATATTGTTCACTTCAACCTGGAGGGAAGTATGTTCAGTTGGCTTTCTCCTGAGCTTGTCTGGTTCGGTTGCGGAGTTGTTCTGATTTTTCTGGAGTTCGCTGTCCCGGGGGTTATTCTTGTTTTCTTCGGGGCGGGAGCGATCCTTACATCAATACTCACATGGGCAGGGGTTCTCCCCGGGGTTACAGGCCAGCTTGTGGTCTTCTCTATCTCATCTCTCGCGCTTCTGTTCGGCCTCCGGAAGTACGCCGCCCGCTTCTTCAGGGGAGAAAGTACGGAAGAGCAGGACGATGAGTACACTGGGAAGATAGCCAGAGTTACACGGGGGATAACTCCCGGTTCAGTGGTCGGGAAAGTGTTTTTTGAGGGTACAGACTGGAAGGCGGAGAGTTCTGTGGAAATTCCGGAAGGAAGTTCCGTGCGAATAACCGGCAAGAATAACATTACTCTTTTCGTGGAGCCCGTGCAGGCTTCCGAGAGTAAGTAAGGAAGGTGTGCAATGCCCTTTGTTGTAGTTGTAATAGTTATACTGATCATCATAACCCTGTTTAAAACAGCCAGGGTAGTTCCGCAGAAATCCGCATTTGTAGTTGAAAGGCTGGGAAAGTACTCCAAGACTCTGGAAGCCGGTTTTCACATTCTTGTACCGTTCATCGACAAGATCCGGTACAAACTGAGCATGAAAGAGGTTGCCATTGATGTTCCCCCACAAGTGTGCATAACGGCAGATAATGTTTCTGTTGAAGTGGATGGAATTCTTTATCTCAAGGTAATGGATCCGGTGAAAGCAGCTTACGGTATTCACAACTTTAGATTCGCTACTACACAGCTTGCCATGACCACAATGAGAAGTGAGATAGGCAAGCTGGAGCTGGACAAAACCTTTATCGAGCGGGAATCTGTTAACTCCAATGTGGTGGATGCGGTTGACATGGCATCGGATCCCTGGGGGATTAAAGTTACTCGTTACGAGATCAAGAACATTACTCCTCCAGAATCTGTTCAGCAGGCAATGGAAAAGCAGATGCGCGCCGAGCGTGAGAAAAGGGCTGAGATTGCTCACTCTGAGGGAGAGCGACAGTCAAAGATCAACCGCGCGGAAGGCGGACGCCAGGAAATGATCTCCATGTCCGAGGGTGAAAAGATGAAGCGGATAAACGAAGCCGAGGGTCGGGGATTAGAAATAGAGAGATTGGCTCAGGCCACAGCTCTTGGCATCCGTGAGATAGCAGCAGCCATTAAAGAACCCGGTGGAGAAGAAGCAGTATCACTGCGAATCGCAGAACAGTGGATCGGTGAATTCGGCAACCTGGCTAAAGCTAATAACACGATGATTGTACCCACTGATCTTGCTGACATAAGCGGAACGGTGGCAAGTCTTACCAAAGTAATGAAGAATAGTTAAAGGGGAGGATGTAAAATGGCTGATGACAGAACCGCGCCTTTTTCAACAGGAGGATTCTTTCTTGTTCAACTGGCTCTGATGGTACCATTCGTTAACATTATTCTTCTTCTGGTATTCGCTTTTTCCGGTTCCATGAATGTGAATCTTCAGAACTACAGCAAGGCAATGCTTATCTGGATACTTGTCGGAATAGGTATTACCATAATCGTTGGTGTTCTTGGAGCGATTGCCGCTGGCGGAATTGGCGTATGGCTTGAGAACATGAGTAATCAGTACCAGATTACGAAGTAACAAAAAGAAGCAAAAAGCCCCGGAGTATCCATATACCGGGGCTTTTCCGCGGTTTACCTGCTGCTCGCCAGTCCCAGATCTGACAGGATCTGATTCAGCTCTTCAATGTCTATCATGTGTGCGCCGGATGTGTGATGAAGTTCAACATTCCATCCGTTTCCCCGAAGAAGAACTTCAGCTTTTTCCGCAGCCTCAAACGGAACACCTCTGTCGTCAGGTGAGTGCATCAGTTCAATCTGCATCGCGGACGCACTGGTTATCCAGTCAGATTGAATGAAATCTTCCGCCAGCCATCCGGAGGCTGGAATAACCGCTTTGAACAGATCGGGTTCCGAAAGCCCGGTGTAGAGAGCAAGGCATCCCCCCTGGGAAAACCCGAAGATAAAAACATCAGATACGGGGTATTCAAGTTTTATCTGTTCAACAAGAGCAAGCACATAGTTGCCTGCAAGAAGAAGGCTGTGTCCCCATTCCTCTGTACCATGGGTTCCCCGGTACCACGAGAAAGCATCTTCACCGATGGGATAGGGTGCCTGGGGAACCACATAAATGAAGTTGGGATTATCAATCAGCTCCCATATCCTCATGAAGTTGTCCGGTGAGCTGCCATATCCGTGTAATCCAATCAGTACAGGTACTTCGGTCGGTGGATTGAATCCTTCAGGGAATTGAACACGGTAGTAGAAAGATTCTATTGTGTCGAACCAGTGGAGTTCACCCAGTCTGCTGCTCTGCTCTGCAGAAGCCGTATTCAGGCTGTCCAGAAGAAAGGAGAATCCCGGCAATTCCCGGATGGCATTGAAGTCGGAATCCAGATTCGCCAGTTCCAGATTGTCAAATCCGGCATTGAAGGCTCTTTTCAGGTAAAGGGTGGTCAGTTCATCCTCACCCATAAGACCGTAGCAACAGGCGAGATTGTAAATAGCGGTAGAGTTTCCAGGATCGATCTCAAGCACATTCAGGTACTCGGTGGCTGCCGTATGCCAATCCTCAAGATGGTAAGCTTCCGCCGCCGAATTCAGAGCTTCTCCGGGGTTCAGGTCAAGAAAATCACCAGCGTGGATATCCATTGGGTCCGGCGTGCTCAACAAAACAACCGCTGCAAGAAAAATCATAGGTATTTCCTTTCAGGAAGAGGAATGTATTCCGGTTACTGAATTCTGCTAAAATTCTCCACCCGGTGTCAAATGCTTTTTGGTGACTGATAGGGAAATAGAAGTTTTCAACAAAGTTGTTAACAAAGAAAACCAACTCGAACAGAAGCATTACCAATAATATTTTATAATGTATACATATCCTTACAAATGAATGCACAAGAGCAAGATAGAGAATGCTTAAAAAGTAGGTTATCTATAAGTGATGGCCAATTGTTAATTTATTAGACATGTTAAAAGTAAAGAAATTTGAGAGGAGTGTGCAAAACATTGACAGATTGCTACTTTAGCATTTCATTGGCGGATTCTACTGCTGAATACGCATCTTTTGCATAGAATGCACCTATCTGAATTGCGAACTCTTTTGTCACAACAGCTCCACCAATAAGCACAGGAATCTTAAGATTGTTCTGTTCAAGAAGCCGAATTACCTCTTCCATTCTGGATGCTGTTGTGCTCATTAGAGCTGAAAGAGCCACTGCGTCAGCATCGTGTTTTTTTGCAGCTTCAAGTATAGCCTTAGAAGAAATATCCTTACCCAGATCAATGACCTGAAATCCGGCATTGGAGAGGAAGAGGGAGACAAGATTCTTGCCGATGTCGTGGATGTCTCCTCTCACAGTCGCAAGCACTATGGTTCCTCTGTTGTCTTCTTTTTTTGATTTCATACGGGGTTTCAGAATTTCCATCAGAGCTTTGGCCGCCCCGGCTCCGGCAATAAGGTGCGGGAGGAACAGTTTTTTTCTGGAATAGAGATTTCCCAGTTTATCCATTGCCGGTGCGAGACAGTCTTCCACAATACTCGCTGCCTCTATTCCCGAATCAAGAAGGAGAGTTGCCGTGAGTTTTGCTCCGGCTGTGTCACCCTTAAGAAGAGCTTTTTGAAGCAGGGAATCATTGCCCCGGGCTTCGGCCTGTTCATCATCGGGAATTTCAATGTCGGCGGGGTCCACTCTGCCGCAGAGAGCGGCAGCTCCCATTGTTATTTCCGCTGTTGCAGGATCAAGAACATTGACGATTCCGGCATCCAGCCCTTTCATGGACAGGGCGGCGAGAAAAGCTGCATTTATGCCCGCTCTGTGCGGTAGTCCGTGTGAGACATTTGA
>JAIOSV010000050.1 GCA_021107435.1 Candidatus Sabulitectum sp.
TCGAATGTAGTTGCCTGCCCAGATACCCGGGTCAAGCCCTCTGTCATACACCGGAGGATATAGTCCGGTAAGTAAAACCTTATCGAGATTGTCTTCGTCGGGCAGCTCTGAAAGAGTGAAAGGCAGCAGCTCTATGTATGCTGCTCTTCCAGCCAGACTTTGGGTGATGCCGGACAATACCCCGAATTGCTGACTGCCGGTGAGAATCCAGGTTCCGGTGTTACTGCTGAAGTCAATTTCTTCCTGCATATAAAACAATAAGTCGGGACAGTGCTGCACCTCATCAAAAATCGCCCCATCCGGATACCTGTTAATAAACAGTCTCGGATCCTCTGTTGCTGATCTGCGTGTATCCAGGTTTTCCAGAGAGACATATTCCTTGTAGGGAAACACACTTCTTGCAAGAGTGGTTTTGCCCAACTGCCTGGATCCTGTAATAATTACAACAGGATACCCCTCAGCAAGTTTCTTTACACTGACCTCGGCTTCTCGCTTAATCATAAAAAGATTCCAACATGAATCACGCTAATTGTCAATTCAATTCTCAATCCGCAGAAATGATAGCTATTTACTTGCCGTGTCTCTTGTTATAGCCATGCTGCCATTTTTCTGTGTCTTCTACGGACAATTTGTTTGCAGATTTTTGAATGAATTTGATATAGTCTGGTTAATTTTCATCTACTTAGGAGAATCTATTTGATAATACTGGCCAGTGATGTGGGCAGCACTACTACTAAGGTTGTTGTTTTTTCTCTGTCCGGCGGATCTTTAACTGCAATTGCTTCCGTACAGGAGCCGACGACTGTGGAGCCTCCGTTCTCTGATGTTACGGTGGGGCTGTTCCGGGCTGTTTCCCGTCTTGCTGATTCCACCGGGCTTGTTCTTATCGACGGTGACTCTCTCTGTGTACCCTACTTCACCACCAGCTCCGCAGGCGGTGGACTGCAGATGCTTGTTATCGGATACACTATGGCTGATTCCCTTCGCATAGCTGAATCAACTGCTTACGGGGCGGGGGCGGTTATCTCCGGGGCATTCGCGATGAACACTCAGGGGGGCAGACTTAATCAAATCGAGAAGATAAGCCGTCTTAATCCCGATCTGGTACTTATGGCCGGAGGAACTGACGGAGGCGCGGTATCCGGTCCGGTAAGCATGGCTCATCTGCTGAATCTGGCTGCACCGGTACCCAAGTACGGAACTGGCTCTCTGCCGCTGCTGTTCTGCGGCAATATTGAGGCTCGCAGGTATATCGGGGAGGCTCTGGGCAGTCATTTTTCCATGAGTACCACCGAGAATGTTGTCCCCGGGAATTTTGTGATCAACTCCAGGCCAGCAATCTCTGCTGTCCAGGAGCTGTTCATGGAACATGTGATGGAAAAGGCTCCGGGTTATCCCAAACTGCTTGATCTGGTATCCGGGCCAGTTGTACCCACCCCCATGGGCGTTTCCAGAATGCTTAAGGCCTGTAGCAAAAAAATGGGCAAAGGAGCTGTCATGGTAGACATGGGGGGAGCAACTACTGACATATTTACCGTAAGCAAAGGAAAACTTCAGCGTACAGTAGCTGCCAATATCGGAATGTCATTCAGTATGACCAATACACTGGCTGAAGTGGGGCTGCCTGCTGTCATCCGTCACATTCCCGGTGTGGACGGGGAAACTGTCAGGGGCTGGGCAATGGGCAAAAGCCTCTTTCCCGCAACTGTATCCCACAGTGAAACTGCTGATGCGATTGAGGCGGCAGTTGCCGTTGAAGGGCTGCGAACAGCATGGAACCATCACCTTGATATAGCTTATTCTACTGGAAGAATCTCCTGGCGGGAGGGGCTGGGGAACAAACATCCTTCTGCAATAAATACACCTCTGGAGACTCTCTCAGGTGACAGATTCCGTCTTGATTCCCTGGGAATGCTTATCGGTGCGGGAGGAATCTTTTCACACTCAAGTTCTGTTCGAGCAGCATGGATGCTTGCGGAGGCATTCAGACCTCCGGGACTTACCACTCTTTATGTGGACAAATTCTTCAGAAGCCCGCACCTCGGGGCAATGCTCAAGAAGTATCCCGCAGAAACCATTGAGTACTACATGAAGGACTGCATCAAGCCGGTCTGCCGTGTATTAAGCCCGCCCTACAGGAATTTTGGCAAATTCGCGGAAATCACAGGATCCTTCGGAAAGAAAACCGTCCGGTCGGGCGAATATCTCTACCTGGAAGACACCGCAGACATAACTTTTCGGGTCTTTGCGCCCGGTATTGATGGATTGGATGATATTGATGATGGCCTGCCTCTACTTATTGACTGCAGACGGAATTCCAATTCTCTGCCTATGGACTTCCGCGAGGACGTGCGCTTCGGGAAAGAGTCTGTACAACTTCCCTGCCGGGATGTCGCCGCCCCCTGTTCACAGAACATCCCGTTCTCCATGTCCCTGCCGTTCGCGGGCAAGCTAACCGCAGGCACAGGAGACATGGTCAACCCAGACCAGTGTCTGGGACTGATCACAGAGTTGCCTCCAAGGCAGTTTATTCTGCAAATCAGCAAGGCAAGATCATGCCCTGCGGACCTTTCTGCTGAAGAACTCATAAGAGGTATCACAGTTAAAGCTGGAGACCCTGTAAAAAAAGAAGATCTGATATTTACACACAACGCGGGGCAGTACAGAGCGGAATACAACAGTCCTGTAAATGGAAAGGTAACAAGAATCATACCACCTGGAATTGTTATGATGGAAGAAGACATGGAACACGATAACCTGCCCCATGTTGTTGAAGTATGCCGGAAGATGGGAATACCGCCCCGCAAGATGTTCAGCTTTCTTCGGGTCTCTACAGGCGACTTTGTATACAACGGACAGATGATTGCCGCCGACCCGCGGGTTAACTCATGCACATCACCGGTGCCGGGCTTTGTAACCGGGATAGATCATGAGCTGGGCACTGTTACCATTCAATACAGCATGACCCCCATACTTCTGGAAAGTCCGCTTGTCGGCAGAGTTACAGGTACTGATTCTTCAAGAACCGTGAATATGGAATGCACCGGATTGAAACTGCAGGGAGTGCTGGGTTTCGGAAAAACAGTCAAAGGGCCACTCAGATCACTCAGCGCAGCCTCGCGGAACGGTGACATTGCCTTCACCGGCAGCCCCGCCGATTCTTCAGCTCTGGAGAACGCACGGAAACTTGGCGTATCAGGTCTTATCTGCTCCTCTGTAGCGGCAGATACTCTTGTTGCCTGGCTGGGAAGTGAACCGGGGATTTTCATAACAGGTCAGGAAGACACTCCCTTTTCTCTGCTGATACTGAACGGGATAGGCGGAATGCAGATGAACCCCGCTGTTCTTGCATCTCTTTCCTCTTCAACCGGCACCCATACAGCTCTCTTTCCGGAAACAAAGATCCGCGCAGGTATCCACCGCCCGTTCCTGGTCATCTCATCCGATTGATCCCACACTATGCAATAATGATTCTTAGTGTTTCAAGGATTGACTTCGTTGATTAACTATATTAGATATTGCGCATATGCTAATTCAAATGAGGTAAGTAATGGAATCAGCAGATACAGTAAAAGTTTTCAGGGCGCTCTCCTGTAAAAAACGATTTGCCATTGTAAAGCTGCTGCTTGAGCAGGAGTCATGCGTGGGAGCTATTGCAGAGAAACTGGGTGCTTCACAATCATCAGTTTCTCAGCATCTGCGTGTTCTTCGTGACGCGGGGCTGGTAACAGACCACAGATACGGATACCACATACACTATACAGCAAACAGGGAAATGCTCGGACAGATGGTGGATGATCTGTCTGACATACTTAACAATGCAAATGGAGGGACTGAGTGTCCCGGGAAAGGAAAATTATGTGTGGAAAAAAAGTTGACTGTGAGCACCCGGACAAGCTGAAGAGCACTCCGGAAGAATGCACACCTGAACAAATTCATGAGTGCCACGGTGATGAAAATAATCATCCCTGCGCATCCAGATGCAAGGAGTAATTGTGAAATACTTTATTTTGATAGCCCTGACTCTGATTTTTGCAGGTACGGTAACTGCCGAAGGTAACTGTGATCACGGTGAATGCAACTGCGAAGGTTCCGTAGAAGACTGCTCTGGCGAATGCTCCGATTGTAATGCCGGGGATTGCAACGGAAACTGCACCTGTGATGACTGCACCTGCGAAGAGACCGTTGAGGACTGCTCCGGCGACTGCTGCGATTGTGACGCGGAAGAGTGCGATGAAACCTGCACCTGCGAGTGCGACGACTGCGACCACGAGATCACAAAGGCTGCAGAGGAGAACACTCACTGCGGCGAATGTAGTGGTGGCTGTCACTGATTTTTTCTTCTTTTTGCCCCCGGTTCTGCCGGGGGCATTTTTTGTAACAAAAGGAAAGTTCCCGCAAATCAAATGTATTCTTCAATAACCACACTCTGTTCCTTCACCCATATCCCAGTTCGCTATGTCATTTTGACATGTTTCAGTATTTGTTATACTATGATTACACGAAAATGAGGGGAGGGGGCACAATATGAATGACAAACAGAATCGGCCCGGTGAAAGAATTCCACTCAGCAGAATAGTTGACATCATTCAGCGTTTGCGGGATGGAGAATCCCAGGCCAGCGTAAGCAGAAATGCAGGAACAACCACAGACACTGTGAGAAAATACTCCCTTATGGCCAGAGCATCCGGATGGCTTTCTCCTGAGAACCCCTGCCCCGGCGCCGCAGAAATTGAAGAGAAAATAGAACAGATAGACTCCGCAAGGATTGCAAAGTACGAAACGCCTATTCTGCTACAGCACAAAGACATTATCATGCACTGGCTGATAGCAGGTCACAACAGTGTATCAATACGCCAGCTTCTGATTGAAGAACGCGATCTGACTGTCAGCTTTGAAACTGTGCAGAAGTTCTGCATCTACATGCGAGACAATCCAGTTGAGCTCAAAGAGTATTATGAAAAAAGAGAAAAATCAGACTGCTCCCCTGTAAATCCAGAAGACATGACATCCTGTTAGAAGATTGGAAGCGAAATGACAGGATTATCTTTTTTTAGCAAGAGGCCAGGAGCGTGTCCGAGAATGCTCTTTTCTCTTCATCAAAACAACTGGAAGAATTAATTCCTGAAGCCGTGGATCGGCCCGTTTGGTTCGAACAATCAGCTCCTGTATATTCTTTTGTAGAGTGTTATGTATGTGAGTTGTGTCTTCTACTAAAACAACGCCAGGTCTCGATAAACAAGGGAGTGACCGGATGCTTAAATTATTGAAATTTAGTAATGTTGGTCCTTCTCTTGAAGCAGAAATCAACTTTTCCAAACGCCTTAATGTTCTTACCGGTGACAACGGTCTGGGGAAGAGTTTTCTTCTGGATATCGCATGGTGGGCAATGACAAGCAGATGGCCCGCTGAGATTAATCTCAAACTTGCTTCCGGTTTTATGGCAACTCCTGCTGGAAAAGGAGAGGCTTCCATAGAATTCGAGATAAAAACAAAAGATAGAGTTTACAATCGCTCACGCAAGTTTGATCGAGATACACAAAACTGGATAGCGGTTCGTCATTACGCTGTTTTCTCTCCAGGATTTATGAATCTTGTTCTTTATGCTCAAGCCGATGGCAGTTTTTCCGTCTGGGATCCTGCAAAAAACAACTGGAAGCAGCCGGACATCAATGGCAGCCAGGATCGTATTCCAGCATATGTATTCAACTCAGTAGAGGTTTGGGAAGGTCTTCGAGACTCCAAAGACAAGCTTCTCTGCAATGGCTTGGTCGCTGACTGGGCAGGATGGCAGAAAGAAAACGGAGAAGTGTTCGAAGTTCTCTGTTCAGTTTTAAAAGCTCTTTCACCTGATGGTGAACTAATTGAACCGGGAGCCCTGACGCGTATAAGCCTGGATGATCCGAGAGACATACCAACCATCAAAATGAGCTACGGGATGGATGTACCCCTCCCAAAGGCATCTGCGGGCATGCGCCGCATCATATCCATGGCCTACATGCTTGTATGGTCGTGGAGGGAGCATTATCAAGCCTGTGCTTTTCTTGACCGGCCTACCACAGATCAGGTTACATTCCTTGTGGATGAAATTGAAGCGCACCTGCATCCGAAATGGCAGAGACAAATAGTGAAGGCTCTTCTGAATGTAACCGGTAAAATATCGAATTGGCCCGTTGTTCAACTGATAACATCAACCCATTCCCCTATGGTAATGGCCTCTCTCGAACAACTGTTTGATCCGGAAATTGATTCATGGTTTGATCTGGATTACGCTGAATCTTCCGGGGATTCAGTTCAGAAAGTTGTTATTACAAAGCGACCCTTCCACAAACTGGGAGATGCCAGCGGTTGGCTTGTCAGCGAAGCATTTGACCTGGAATACGCTACTTCAAGTGAAGCTGAATCTGTCCTGAAAAAAGCTTCAGCGGTGTTGTCATCCGGTAAGGAAATTGATGAAGAAACAGCCAGACAACTGGATAATGACTTGCGGAATGTTCTAAGCGAGACTAATTCTTTCTGGATCAGATGGAGCTATATGGTAAAGAAAAAGGGCTGGCTTTTGTGATACATGTCTCTCCGGCACCTGAACCCGCCGATTTTGATGTGAAAGTTAGACGCAAAGGGTTGAAACACCTTGCGGGCAAGCGTATACCTCTTCACTCTCCACTTCCATCAGGGGTCGGAATTCCTCCTTACTGGCGTGATTGCCTTGATGATCTTCACAAAAGCTATAACGGTATTTGTGCGTATCTGTGCATTTACATCGAAAGGGTAACCGGAGCTGCATCTACCGATCACTTCATACCAAAATCAGCTGACCCCGGTTTGGCTTATGAGTGGAATAACTATCGTCTTGCCAGCATGACGATTAACGCTAAAAAAGGAATTTGCCAGACTGTTCTTGATCCCTTCAAAGTAAGGAATGACTGGTTTCGTCTTGAACTTCTCACAGGCAGGATATACCCGAATCCTGTTTTGCGGATTGAGCTGAAGACTCTTGTAGCGAATACTATTGAGCTGCTTGGTCTGGACAAGCCCGGAATCAGGAATATCAGAAATTGTCATTTTCAGGACTACATCAATAACAATATCTCACAAACCTATCTGCAAAAGTATTCACCGTTTGTATATGCGGAGGCGGAAAACCAGGGACTCTTGTAGTAAATTCACAGCTTTGTGCTTCCGCATTCCAGCGTGAATCAGTGCAGCAGTTTCTCCAGGATCCCTGCGCGAAACAGGAAGCTGAGATCACAGCAGTAAGAAATGCCACTCTCATCATAGCACCTCCTTGAATGAAATCGCAGGCTCCTTACTCATGTTATATATATTACCATTGTTTATTGTTGCATTATTATTACATACTACCTTTGGTTTTTCCGCAATGATATCCCAGGTATTGTATTCCGAGATATTTCCTCCAATAACAAGATTACTTCCGAAAGAGATATGAAAATGTCCGAAGACCTTGGCATCGAGTCCGGGAATGTATGACATTGATCTTGCGGCCGGGTTCAGCCCGAAACCAACCTGACTTATGGTTTTGCGTAAGCGGTCAGATGTTTTGAAGTATTCTTCAAGCCGATTGTCGCCTTTTTCAATGCGGCAGTCTGTAACGATGCCGCTTTTCACCTGCAGGTGAATCCCCTTTGCTTCTGTAAAATGCAGTTCACAGTGATCCATGTATATGCTCCCTGAAAGATCGGATAAATATGGAACAAATACGATATCCCTGTTCCGGTTTACGCGGTATTTGTCTGGCCAGACCCGTTTTCTCAAGTTTTTTAAGATAGTAAATAATCCTTGGTGTTTTCATTCCCAGCTTTTCAGCAAGCTGAACCCCTGACATAGGTTCTTTCTGCAACTCCATGTCAACCGGGCATATCCATCAATTGTTCAGAGTATGGGAATTGAACCTTAACTTCAGGAATACATTCCTTCCTGATCTAAAAAGTTCGGCAGTGTTGCCTGAAAGAAAAGAAGCTTTTTTAGCAAATTCAACAGGAATCGCTGATACGAAGATCTGCTCAGCTTGTGTTTTTGCGGCAAGATTTTAAAACTTAATTTGTCTGAGCTAAAACAGGACTTCCATACCACAAGCAATTCTGTTATTTTCTCATCGGAATATTGGAAAGGAGTATTATGGAACCTGGTGAGGTACTTCTGGGGCTGGGTATCGTGTCAGCTGTTTTGGGTGTTTACTGCATGATTCAAATTGTGAGATATCTCTCATTAAAGGGTGAAAAGATTAATTTCTTTCTGCTCAGGCTGAAGTGGTTCGGCTACATGTCGAAATACAGAGAACTGACCCTGAAAGAAACTGGTGATGTCGGTCCATTTCACAGAGGATACATCGTCAGTATGCTTATTTCTCTGGTTCTCGTAATTACCGGAGCACTGTTGCTTGATCAATAAAGATTCTCTGCTTATCCGGTAATTATCCTGAAAAGATGATTCAGCAGTATCTCTCTCTCTGTGATTCCTCTCTGATTTCATTCATTCTCCCGGCAAGGATTCTCAGTGTGGCTGAGATAGAGGTTTCAGTCAGAGAATTCTTCAGCTCATCGTGAATAGCAGGCACTGTGAGCCACGCATCATGGATAATTTGAAGGTCTCCCAGAAGAGCAGTGACATGCCGATTGAGTTCCACCAGCTCCATCACAACCTTGCAGGTGTAACCGTTTGATACGATTTTCCGCTGTCGCCTGGCAGCCATGTCTGCATAAGTAGCCTGAACGGAATTTGCTGTCGCTTCGGTGAGTTCCGCCATAGCCTCTGAGATTGATTCAATAGCCGGAGAGGCAGTCAGCATTGCCTGACAGGTTCTTTCAGCGTCATGCTCAATGGTGCCGTGCTCAACAAGCACCGCTATTGCCGCAGAGAGAATTCCTTTATGCGGTCCTGCCGCAGCGTTAATTTCAAAAGCGATATTCTGTGATTCTGTAACTTCAGTCAGTAACAATGAATAGATATTTATTGCAAGGGCAGCTTCATCCACACTTCTTCCTGATTTTTCAAGAACGGCAGAGATGGATGTTGAATCCATGGTGAGAGTGAAAGCACCCTCTCTCTGAAGAACAAGATTTTCAAGTAACTCTCCATTGTTGTCGTCTACTATGGTTTCCACCAGATTCATTTCAGCAAGCAGCTGTGCGGACTCCATGGTTGCGACTGTTTCCTCTGCAAGAATAACTGTTTGGGTATGAAAAAGCCGGAAATCTGTATTGCTCCTTGTTGCGCATCCAGAAACAATCACAGGAAGAATTGCCATAAATACTGTTTTTTTAGTGTTTCTCTTTTAATAAAAATGATTTAGGATGACTGATAGTGCAAGTATACTCTAATCCGCATTTTATGTTGAGGTAGCACTTTTCTTATATATATACTATCTTAAGGGTTCATCGAAAGGGGTCATTTTGAAATCTTCAATGCTGGGACAGCAGGCACAGGAGTGTCTTATTGGTCTTAAAAATGCGGTCACCGGTATTCTGCTGGCACTTCCCTGTGATCTGGAACAACCTCGTGATGTGTATAAAACGCTTGGTATAGACCGGATGATCGGATGGAATATTTTCAAACTCCATGAGGTTGATGACTGCTTTCTGTCCGTCAAGCATATTCCGCGCAAGGCTGCTTTCAAGGGATTCCTTCGCGCGGCATCCAGAAAGGGCGTGCCGGATTCGGTGCTTGCTGTCGCAGACGAGAATTTTGTTCTGTTTGAAGATCTGGTTGAACAGCACGCTGGTGACAGGCCCAGTATGGAAATGATGCTTCTTGCGTATTCCGAGGAAGGAACCAGTCAGGCATCCCTTGAGCACAGAAAGCTGGCGTTTACAGGAAACAGGTTCCTGTACGGCCTTGAAGCAAGAACCAGGCTGACCATTTCACTCTTTGAGCCCACAGAATCTCCGTCCAACTGGAAACTCACTCTGCTGAAGGGTTCCTTTGGCCTGAGAAGGAACAGACCCGACATTCCATGGTTTTATGTTCGCCCCAGGGTTTTTACCGAGTTTGAAGGGCAACCTCACTCACCGAACAGCGAACCGCTGGTTGATTCTGCAAACGGGGAGACTCTGCCTTATTACATCCCGTTCTGCAACTGCTCTCTGCCCGGCGTAACATCCCGCAGCGAGTTCGTGGAAAGCATTGAGGAGATATTCCCCCTGGAAACAGGAAACGCAGGACTAATGGATCTTGTGTTCGCCGAGGTCGTAGACCTCAAGGGATTTATCATGGACGAAGCCAGCTCTACTTCCGCAAAGGTCATAACTCCCTGCAACCTTGCAGCTATGGACATCATTATGCCTACTTCCATTGTTGAAAACACCCGTTTCGCGCCACGCATAGTATCATCCATACTGGAGGAATCCGATGCTTACAACGAAGGACTCATTGATCTGGCCAGATCTATCCTTCCGGTGAAGCCCGGATTTGAAATCAAACCAACCAGAGAACAGAATACTCTGGATGGTGTAGAGAACTATGGAGAGATCATTGAGGACATTTTCAAAAAGCGGGATCTCAATCCTCTCAACTACACCACAATTCGAGTATTTGTGCACTTTCCTGTGATTCCTTCTAATCTTGATATCATCTGGGAACCGATCAGCACTATTTAGTTCATTCCGGAACTTCAAGGCATTCAGATAGATACGAACCTATTTTCTCTTATATATATATGGGTTGACACGGCTGTATCATATATGTATACTTCTTACTGTCAGAGAGATTCTATAATGGCGTGCGGGGAAAACAAGATCTCTTTGACACCTTCCTTCCTTATCAGCACCCGCCACTTCGGTGGCGGGTGTTGTACATTATATGTATTTTTCTGCATGAACAGAATGGAGAAAAATGCTGTTTGAAGGTGATACAGGAGTACTGCTCCACCCCACATCGCTGCCCGGTAAATGGGGAATCGGAACACTGGGTTCTGAAGCCATACGTTTTGTCGAATGGATGGCCGACTCGGGTATCACTTTATGGCAGGTACTCCCCCTCTCTCCGCCGGTATATGCCAATTCACCCTACCAGACACTTTCATCCTTTGCGGGGAATCCTCTTCTTATCTCCCCTGAGGAACTTTTCAAGCAGGGGCTTCTCTCGTCTGCCGAGCTTGCTTCCGCTGAAGTTGAGTGTTTGCCGATTGTTTCCCGCGAAAAGCTTTCCGGAAGAACCGCTATGCTGGAACTGGCGGCAAAGCGTGCTCTGAAGTGCGGACTTACCGGTTTTGAGGAGTTTTCCGGGATACCATGGGTCAGGGAATGGAGCAGGTTCGCCGCAGGAAAATCTCTGAATGGCGGGAAGATCTGGACCCTCTGGGAAAACATGACACCTCCGCCTTTGAGTTGTCAGCTTGTTCACTCCATGATACAGTTTTTCTTTCACACACAGTGGAAACATCTGAAAAACCACTGCAATTCCCTTGGCATTCGCATACTTGGAGATATCTCCATATATGCCGCCCACGATTCATCCGATGTGTTTTTCAACAAAGAACTTTTCAAGCTGGATGAGCATGGAATACCCTTTGCGGTGGCTGGTGTACCTCCGGATTACTTCAGTAAGACCGGCCAGCTCTGGGGTAATCCGGTATATGACTGGAACGCCTGTTTCCGGTCGGGCTACAGGTGGTGGACCAGACGCACGGCTGCTGCCCTTGAGCTATTTGATGCTGTGCGAATTGATCACTTCAGAGGCTTCGCGGAATACTGGGAAATACCAGGCAGCGAGAAAACCGCCGTAAACGGAAAATGGGAGAAAGGTCCCGGAATCGCGCTGTTTAAAAAAATGGAAGAAAAACTGGGAATATTACCGGTTGTCGCAGAGGACCTGGGTCTTATTACTCCTTCTGTGCTTGAGCTCCGAAAACAGTGCGGTTTTCCAGGAATGGTTGTTCTTCAATTCGCCCTGCAGAACCCCCGCTTTTCTCTTAGTGAAATCGATCCTGTCAGTGTCATCTATACAGGCACCCACGACAATGACACAACAGCAGGGTGGATCAGCTCTGTCGGGAATCAGCTGGGTTTCAACTCAGTTGATACTGTAATTGAAATGGCCCTCTCTTCTCCGGCAGGCCTGGCAGTACTTCCCATGCAGGATATTCTGGAACTGGGTTCCTCAGCCAGAATGAACACCCCTTCAGTAGCATCCGGTAACTGGAACTGGAGAATGACGAAAATACCGAGACCCCGACGTATTTACCGCCGCAGTTGATATTCTCTCGTTCTTGCAGATACTGTATCTCTGTTTTCTTAACCTGTTTTACAAGAATATCTCCCCACTTGACCTCGGGCTGTTTCTGTTCTATCCTAATGCTGATGTAAGAAGAAAGGGGAAGTATATGCTAACACTTCTTACCGCACTTGTTTTAACAAGTAGTTTCGCCCCTCTGGACGCAACCACTGATGGCGGGGCTCTTGTCATAAATGAGATAATGATTAATCCTCTTGCCTCCTCCTCTACGGACATGGGTCAGTGGATTGAACTTTTCAACAACAGCAGCGACTGGATAAATCTTTCAGAATGGACCATTGAAAACCAGAGTGGTGAAGAAATTCACTTTTCCTCCCACGTAATTCCACCTGATGGCTATTTTGTTGTTGGAGCAAGTGCTCTTGTCAGCGACAATGGAGACTACACGCCGGATGCAGTCTGGGGTTCATTCTCTCTGTCTCCAATCGGAAGCCTGCTGTTGAGCAGCGCCAGTGCTGACTCCCATGAGTTCTTCAGCTGGAACAGCAGCTGGGACATTCAACCCGGGGCATCCCTTGAAAGACTTAATCCCGGGTGGGCAGCGTCCGATCGCGAAAGCTGGCTGCACAGTACAAGCGAATACGGCGCCGGAGATCTGGGTACTCCCGGCGA
>JAIOSV010000036.1 GCA_021107435.1 Candidatus Sabulitectum sp.
AGTTTGAATAGTATCAGGTACGGCGAACATACAATATCTGCCAGGGACAGCAGGAAGTTTCTCAAGAGCTGTTAAAGTTATCCTGGAATTCTCTGGTAACTTGCAGAATTTCGCTGAACTCAGGAACTTTACCAAAGAACATTTCGGTTCTCATTGCGTTATAGTCTCTGCGCCACTCGGCTTCTTGCTCTGGAAGAGGAACCAATTGAAGCTTCCCCTTTGCAAGAGTACTGTAATCCATCCAGGACCATCTGAAATAAATTTCCCGGTGATATGCCGTCCGTTCGAAGATATCGATGCGTTTCGCTGCTTTTGCGGCTATACCCTTTGTTATCAGACACCAGAGATCGTAGTAATGCCGAGCCATTCGTGGTTTCCGCTTCTTATCCGGAGGACGACATCTTTCCTCATGTAAAAGCATTGCCTTTTCCCAGAACGTCCGTTCAGGTGCAAGCGCTCTCACGTGTATGCTGGTCGGACCCAGGATGTCCGGGTATGCATCAAACAAGTACGGTTTTATCTTCTGTGCCAAGACCGGTTCGCTGTCTGATCGAGCTCCCAGCTCGATCTTAACCACTCGTCGGATATATGATTGTCTTTTATCCAGCGTAGTTGGATAGCTGAACAGTATCGTCTGATTGTCGGGGTCTTCTTCCGTGGAAGCCGGTGATAGTTTCCAGATATCAGATTCAGGAATAGCTGCTTCAATTCTCTTTTGCAGTAGTGGCCTCAGTTCCGAATGTATCTTAAGCTGTGCTACAGATTTCAACTCCGCTAGTCTTTTCTTTCTCTTCTTTTTACTTGAAGCCTTTTCAGGACTGTCATCACCGCCAAATCCAAGAAATTCTCTGTCGATCACGATATCAATGTCTTCGGAGAACCTGCTGATTAAACTCCAGCATTTTGAAAGGGAAGTTCCACCTTTGAATGTGATGTTTTTTCCCCAGCCAGGAATGTCAAATAACTCATTCAAGATCCAACAGACCCAGAAGTCTTTTTCTAAAGAAATTGCTGGCATGTTCAAGTGTTCTTCTGCTTGCTCACAGATCAGGCGACGACGCTCAGAAGGTTGCTGAAGAAATCCTTCCATCAGTCTATGCCTTCCTGTGCTATTGACATGATTACTTCTGCTATCCAGACAGGAGAGTAACTGCTGTCTTTCATAAGCTGTACCTTTTCATTTAAGTTGAGGTGTTGTTTCAGGATTGCTACTGTATTCTCATCTACATTGTGTTTGCCCAGCCAGCGCAAAGCTTGTATTACGGTTCCGCTCAGCCTGCCTGCTGTTTTCATGTTTTTTGGCGTTGTTCTTCTCAGGATGATGTGCCTTTTTCCAATTGTCAGTTCGTGTGGATGTCCGTCCGTAAGGAAAACCATCCTCATTGGGACTTGATCACTTAGTCCAAGCAGATTGGCTGCATATGCGCCAGAAGGTTGTAAACGAACTGTGAATCGAACCTCAAGAGCAGCAATGATTTTATCCACTTGAGGAGCTAATACTCCAAGCTCAGAGTCTTTTCGTGGAAAGTCGTATAAACCTCGGGCAATCTGTCTAATTGTCCCATTTTGCTTGTGTCTTTTTAGCGCAGTAGCCACGGCAGTTCTACTTCCCAAATCTTTGAAATGTGCTGGAGTAAATACCCAACCTCTACCATGTCCTACTATTCTATTAAATACTTTACTACCAACTGAATGACTCAAGAGAAAACCTCCAATCATGTCACAAATAGTAGTCAGTATTTGTGGCATTGTCAAGTCTATCGGTTTTCGAAGAACTTTGCGGATATCGATAACAGGCACCCTACTTATGTAACTACAGCAGTTTTTACTTAATGAGTTGTAGGCGACAGTAAGATCTCTTTTGAGAAAGTTCCGAAAGCATCCACTGCGGGGTGCCAGAATCCGATTCGGACATGACAGAGAAAGAGGCTCTTACGACCTCCCTCCCTTTGTCATGGGTCTCTTACCTCGTAAGCACCACACTTGTGAAAGCTTGGAGTTCCGTGCTGGAAATCCGTATGAAATACACACCGGAGGCCAGGGGCAAGCCGCCTCCATCACGCCCGTCCCAGTAATGGGTGTGTGAACCTGTTGGTAAGGCTCCCAGTTCTTGTGTTTTAACAAGTCGCCCAGCAGTATCGTAGATCTTCAGGGTCAAGGGTAAAATGCCAATGCTACAGAACAACAAATTCGCCCCGGTCATCATGGGATTGGGGGATACAAGGATGTCCCGTGTATCTGCTTCCTCGGGTGGGTAGATTGTCATTCCCTGCTCAACCCAGTAAGCGATACTGGAGGCGGGAAGCCCACCTGCCTGGGTGAACTCGCCACCAACGTATACATCCGAGCCAGTAATCGCGATGGCACGCACCCAATCGTTCAAACCACTTTCCAGGACAGACCAGGAACTGCCGTCCCAACGGGCGATGCGGTTTGCGGGATTGTCTCCTGCCTGGGTAAACCCGCCACCAACGTAAACATCCGAGCCAGTAATCGCGATGGCACGCACCCAATCGTTCAAACCACTTCCCAGGACCGACCAGGAACTGCCGTCCCATCGGCTGATGTAGTTGACGGGAATTCCTCCGGCCTCGGTGAATCTGCCGCCCACATAAACATCCGGGCCATTCACCGCAATGGTGTTTACCCTATTGTTCACTCCACTTCCCAGTGCAGACCAGGAGCTGCCGTCCCATAGTGCGATGTTATTGACGATATCCCCCCCGGCCTTTGTGAACCTTCCACCCGCGTATACATCTGAATCACTCACGGTGATGACATAAACGTTTGGGTTGGTTCCACCACTTAAACCATCTCCCAGTGCAGACCAGAAACTCCCGTCCCATAGAGCGATGTAGTTGACGGCAAAACCACCGGCTTGGGTGAAGTCACCTCCCACATACACCCCAGAGCCGTTCACTGCGATGGCATAGACATTTGTAGAACCAATACCACCACTTACACCATCTCCCAAAGCTGACCAGGAACTGCCGTCCCATCGGGCGATGCAGTTGACGGCAATCTCTCCGGCCTGGCTGAAGTAACCTCCCACATACACGTCCGAGCCACTCACGGCGATCGCATAGACCTTTGGAATGCCAACATCTCTACTTACACCATTTTCCAGTGCAGACCAGGAACTGCCGTCCCATAAGGCGATGCAGTTGACGACAATCCCACCGACGTGGCTGAAGTCACCTCCCACATACACATCTGAGCCGTTCACAGCGACGGCATTAACAGAACCGTTCAAACCGTTTCCCAGGGTCCACCAGGAATTGCTGTCCCATCGGGCGATATAGTTGACAGTAATCCCCTCGGCCTGAGAAAAATAGCCGCCCAAATACACATCTGAATCGCTCACGGTGATGGCATCAACAGGGCCGTTCACACCGTTTCCCAGGGCAGACCAGGAACTGCCGTCCCATCGGGCGATATGGTTGACGGCAATCCCTCCAGCCAGATTGAAGTCACCGCCCACAAACACATCAGAGCCACTCACAGCGATGGCATTAACACTTGAAGAGCGAACACCACTACTTACACCATTTCCCAGTGTATACCAGGAACTGCCGTCCCACCGGGCGATGTGATTTACAGTATTCCCCCCCGCTTCAGTGAACATGCCTCCCACATACACATCCGAGCCGCTCACGGTTATTGCAAAAACTAATGGATAACTACCACCACTTACACCGTCTCCCAGGGCTGACCAGGAACTGCCGTCCCACCGGGCGATGTGATTTGCAGTACTCCCCCCCGCTTCAGTGAACATGCCTCCCGCATACACATCCGAGCCACTCACTGCGATGGCATAAACTCTTGGAGAGTCACCACCACTTACACCATTTCCCAGTGCATACCAGGAACTGCCGTTCCATCGGGCGATGCAGTTGACGGTAATCCCCCCCGCCTGACTGAAGTAACCTCCCACATACACATCTGAGTCACTCACAGTGATGGCTTTCACAGAACCGTTCACACCACTTCCCAGGGCCGACCAGGAACTGCCGTCCCATAGAGCTATGTAGTTGGCGGTAATCCCTCCAGCCTGGCTGAAGCCACCGCCCACATACACATCCGAACCACTCACCGCGATAGCATATACCGTGCCGTTCACACCGCTTTCCAGGGCCGACCAGAAGCTACCGTCCCATCGGGCGATACCGCTTGCGGCAACCCCTCCGGCTTCGGTGAACCAGCCACCCACATACACATCCGAGCCACTTACTGCGATGGCTGTGACTGCGTCACTCACACCGGGTGGCACACTAAAAGAACTGCCCCAGTAACCTTCTGCACTCTGCGCATCATGGGTGAGAGTAGTTTCCATAGACAAGGATTCATCTGGCACGAATAACGGCTCACCCTCTGGGCCGTAGGTCATACGGAACCCAGTGGGATCGAAACTTCCCGATACTCCCTCTGTGAGTGCCCCGTCGGGAGTCAGTACGGTGGCAAGGGAGGGGTTGGTTTCGGCGAACGCTACTGTGATTCTCGCGAAAAGAATGAGCATTAGAAAAGTCTTCATGTCTTCCCTCCGTTTAGAGAGGTTACCTGCAACAAGCCAGCAACGTTACGCAATGTTAATACACCTGTACGGAGTGGGCGTCAATGTACATCCTGTCCATGTCCGCTACAGACGGGGCAGGTTCTGTAGAGTATCTTCTAATCTTTGACATAGATCCTATATAGTTGTGATAAGACCTCTTTCATGCTGAGAGATCTTATTCCCAGTGCTTCAAGGTTATCTGGCTCATCTAACATTCTTTTAAGGAAAATTGACATGTCTCTCTTTACTTCTGGTGGAATCCGAATTTTCTTACCTGGTTCAATTACCTGAAATAACCTGAAAAGATCGTTTTTGTGTCTGGAAACTTTTTTTCTGCTAATTTGTGGATCAGACTTTTGACGTTCCTTTAGATCCATCCACGCTTTTGCCTTCAAAGGTATGAGGTATTCCGGGCCAACAATGGGAATTTCATCAATTAACCTTACTCCGTCGTGAAGAAATTTATAGTAGGGTAGATCCATGAGTATTGCGGAGAGGCTTGACACTGCTTCTTCAACAGGAATCGGAGTGAATCTTGATTCTCCCTCTGGAGGATCTAAGGAATCCGGTATCCTTGAGAACAACTCAAGCATGTAGGGGTACTCCTTATTTCCAGGATTTTTGAATCTGTAAAATTGTTTCTCTCCTGACTCTTTTTGCTGGACTTCGTATTTACCGTCTTGAATGAACTTCCAGAAAACGTTAATGAATGAAGCACTCAGCATTTCCACAATGAGAACTATATCAATATCTTTTGTGGCTCGAAAAACAATTCCAGCTTCTTCCATAATCAAGTCACACGCTGTCCCACCGATAAGAGCAAATTGATCTGTGAAATCCTTGAAGTATGCTCTAAATTGATTTATACCTCTTACCATTTTATAACCTTCATAATAGAGTCGAGAGCATCCTGAATTCTCTCATCATCTTCATCTTTAAGAGAAAGATACAGAGAGAGTGGGTCAACCACTTGCCCACCGATTAGTTTCTCGGGAGCATACTTCCATATTTCAATGCGAAATGATTCGGGATACCGGAATTGATATCCCTGTTGTAGATCCGCGTCTGCTTGAATGGAGCGCCATCTTCTTGAAAAGACAGCCTTTTCCGGATTCCTGGGTTCGGCAAGCATTGTATAGTGCGAAAGCGCCGTTTGCCCCGCATCGGGAAAAGCGAGAATGGTATCAGACGGCTGCAAAAAAAGGTACTTTTGTACAGGTGTTGACAAAAAGGATAGTGCTTTGTCCCATAGCTCTTTACCGCTGAAAAGAAAGTGAAGATGTCGTTCTTTACCTACTTTGTAATGCTCAGCTATCTTAGCGAATTCCAGCTGGTCGAATGAGCGTATCATTGTCATAGTAGAATACCCAAGCTTCGTTCCTGTCTCTGATGGCTTTATCGCATTTGTATTGTGATACAAAATTGAATGCAGCAGTAGAACTTGAGTTGAAGGACTAAACAAGTCTTGTTTTTTCTTTAATCGTCGCATAAACTCTCTCAGGTCTAAACCTAATGCAGGTAAATACATTTGATTACCTGGGATGACAAAGGGTATGCGATGCTCAATCAAACGTTTACGATTGTAGGCAGTAACTGCTTCGCGAACATAAACTGCTTTCATATTGCTTATTTTTTTGATATGACTGATATGTTTCTCTATTTTTGATGCAGATTGTTCATGATTGCTGGAATCAACAAATAGAATGTACTCAGGTTCAAATTGATCTAGTTGAAACTGTAGAGTGAAGAATTTGTAATTCTCACGAAGATATAGAGGTAGACTATTTCTTTCAGGCCAAAGCTTAATGTCTGCAGATACTCCAAGAGTATTAGCCAGATAGACAGCTAGATGCTCGGTAAGATTATTCATGACTTGTTACTAACCTCTCTTTCTTCACACTATCATAAAGGAAGTTACTGTGCAAAACAATAGTGAATGTACTGATGCGTAACTCATTAAGCCTGAGAGAGAGGTGACAAGACTGGAATATCACTTTTGTTTAATACGGTACAATAGGTTTCAGAGAAAGCTCTCTCTGAGTTTTTACTCAGAGTACTAAGAGCATCCACTACGGGGTGCCGATGGAACGCATTAGAATCGTGCTGTATTGGTTTACCCGGCTATGCCTGATTTTATTCGGGTTCTGCAGAAATACTTCATGTCAGTTTTGAATTTTGAGGTTATCTGTATTTATCACTGACTGAAAAGCGGTTCCACAGCGTTCTCAAAGATTTCCATGCAGGCTGCCTTTACCTTTTGTTTGTACTCCGGGGCACAGGCAACAGTTAACAGGCTTCGGTTGGGTCTTGCTTTCATCATGTATTCCGCGAAGGGGGGGTCAATCTCATCCAGCGGGATCAGGCGGCCTCTTTCGTCAAGGAACCTGATATCCAGCTTCTGGAATCGCTCTTCAGAAATTTTCACAGCTTCAATTGGAAGATCCACGATGATATATCCAGGATCTATCCCGGCTTTTGCTGAGATTTCTGCCGTGAGCAGTTCTGCCACCTTCTTTGGAGTGCTGTTCTGATTTCTAAGACTGTTCAGGAAGTGAACATCGCTTTCCGAAGTGGTTACGGAGTCAATTCTGAACACCTGGGAGAAAAGACCCTGCCTGTATTTTACTCTCCATGCCATTTCTCTGACCCACGGATCCGCCGATTCTTTTTCCAGATAGCTGATGATTTCGTCATCGGTCATAAACATGAAGTTTTCAATTTCCTTTAGCTCAATGACACTCTTTCTTGCGGCATTCAGCAGCATCTTGTCCACAATCCGTGTTTTTCTGTGGAGGTACACCGATGAGTACATCTGAAGTCTGGCAAGAAGAAAGTCCCTGATTGCGTTCAAGCCTTTTTCCAGGAAAACAAGTTTGCCGTTTTTGATTGCCATGATGGATATGATTCTATCCACTTCAATGTGACCGAATGCAACTCCTGTGAAGTAAAAGTCCCGCTGAAGGTAGTCCAGCATATCCGCGTCCACTTCACCGAAGATCATCTGCTGAGCGAATTCGTGTTTCGTGTACCTGCTGGTAATCAGATCTGCCACGTCCTCAGGATCAATTCCGTGTTTTTTGAGTATTTCCGGAATTTTCCCGGCACCCCGAACCGGCATTATGGTTCTGCCGGTGACCATGTCCGCGACCAGATCCATATGATCGCCACCTGTGAGTTCAAGGTAGAGGGGTTCCAGTGTATGGGACCACGGTGTGTGGCCGATATCATGGAGAAGTCCTGCCGCTTCAACCAGATCTCTTGTGGTACGGGTGGTGTCATTGTACTCTTCCGGGCTTCTGTCGCTGAGGTGACCGGCTATACGGCCTGCCAGGTGGGATACGCCCAGAGCATGGGCAAGTCTCATGCAGTGGGCCCCCGGATAGCTTTGAAATGTTGTTCCCAGCTGATGAATGAAACTGAGCCTTTGGACTTCTACCGTTTTTAGAAGCTCTTCCTGCAGAGGAGAAAGACGAATAGTACCAAGTACCGGTTCTCTGATGTACATTACCTTGTGACTCATTGTTTGCCCTTCACTGGTTCCCGTGTTGTTACTTGACCATCCTATGATAATATTCAAACCTTACTGAAAGGAGAAACATGGGATTGTGCGATTTTCATACACACAGCACTGCGTCAGACGGCAGGCTGACTCCAACCGAGCTGGTTAATGAGGCAGCCAGATGCGGTCTTGACGGATTTTCCATAAGCGATCATGACACACTCGCAGGTATTGAAGAGGCTGCGGCAAGGTCTTCAGAACTGGGATTGTTTTACATTCCCGCAGTGGAACTCAGCGTGGATCTTCATATCGGGGGATCGGCCCATCTTCTGGGCTATTTTCCGGGAGTTGATCTTTCTGCTATCTGCGATTCTTCATCAGAAATTCAACATGCGCTTCAGTATGTAGTTGATGGGAGGAATTCCAGAAATCCCGCTATCGTTCAAAGATTCAGAGAACTCGGGTTCGACATTACAATGGAAGAGGTGATGGAAGAAGCCGGCGAAGCGGTTGTAGGAAGGCCTCACATTGCCGCTGTTCTGGTAAAAAAAGGCCTGGTCGGGTCATCGGAAGAGGTATTCAACAGGTATCTTGGATCCGGGAAACCCGCTTATGTGGAAAGAAAGCGGCTCGGAGACTACAGAGCTATCGGCATAATCAGGCAGGCCGGGGGACTGCCCGTACTGGCGCATCCCAAGTATATTCGAGTTGAGGGTTTCAGAGAGCTTGGAGCTCTTGTCTCCTCCATGGCAGATGCTGGACTGGCCGGTCTTGAGGCTTACTATCCCGAGCAGGCTGGTACTATGGTTTCTTTTCTGGAGGATGCATCGAAAAAGCACAAGCTTCTTCTCACAGGCGGGAGCGATTTTCATGGGATCAGGCATCCGCTTCCAGGCTGGTGTGACGGTTCTCTCGGAGTAGATACAGGTAAGGTTATGAATTTCATAAACGAATGCAATGCGAGGGGAAGTACTAATGGCAAAACTTAGTGACCTTGTTAAACAGATTGACAGGACTGCAAAAGCCGGTAATAGAGAGAAAGCTATCAGGATGCTTGACAGTCTGTTGAAAAAAGTTCCGGAGGCAAAGGCACAACCACTTCTCAAAAGGCAAAAACAGTACAAAGAGGAGCTTGCCATAGAGCAGCGTATAATTGCATTGGAGACACAGTACAGCGTGTAACTATGCTAAGATATTCTGTTTTCCTGTTTTTACTTTTAGCTGCAGCGTGCGGATCCGGGATTGTAAACCGATCTGCTGAAGTTTCATCTTACGCCGCCAGAGCTTCCTGGCAGTGGGAAAGTGTTGATCACTTCCTTATTAGAGGCAGAGCAAGGCTTCAGGGCGAGAATCAGGTTTTTTCAGGTCCATTTCTTCTCTGGGCTTCAAAAAATGTACCGGCAGTCAGAGCAGATTTTTGTGGCCCGGACGGGTCTCCGCTTATCTCATTACTCCTGGATTCAGCCGGATGTTTAATCTACCAGCCGGAAGAGGAATACGCCTTTTATGTTACGGGAGGAATGCCTGCGGGAGGTGGCTACCTTGACGTTAACGCAGTTATTGCATTAATCAGAACCGGCTTTCCGGCGGTACCGGTGCAGTGGGAAATGGTTGCTTCCTGCGATACTTCTTTGCAGGAAGAAAACCGATGGTATTTTATTACCTCGGCAACTGACACTGCTCTTGTTTCTTTGAGGCACTCCCGGTATTTCCCTTTGTTTGATACCGGAGACTTCTCACTGGAAGTGACTGCCTCTTCCTGGCACGATGAGTTCAATGCATGGCCAATGGAGTGGAAGCTTGGTTCTTCATCAGTGAATGCCGTAATTCGTATAAGAAGTTGCGACGCAGAGACAGAGCCCCCGGGTTCCGCGTGGAGCATGGTTGTTCCCGTTCCTGTGGATACGGTCAGAACTGATAGAGGACCGTGGAGATCTGCCTTCAATCTACCAGTTCGTTAACTTCGTTAACATGATAACCACAGGGTTGTACCCTCATAGGGTACTCGCCCCTTTTCGCACGGTTCAGTAAGTAGTATATAGCCTGCGTTACCAGAGTAAACATGCTGATTACACATCAGGAGAATGAAAATGGGTATAAAGAACTTCTTTGCCAGATTCGCAGGCTCGGGGAATTCAAGTTCTTCAGGGATGTTCTCGTCTGCCATGGCAATTGATCTTGGTACAGCCAATACTATTATTCATCAGCTTGACAGAGGTATTGTTCTTGAGGAACCAAGCGTAATAGCAATTGAAAGAGATACTGGAAATGTTCTTGCTGTGGGCGGAGAGGCGAAAGCCATGCTCGGTCGAACGGGAGGGGATATATCTGTAATCCGACCCCTTAAAGATGGTGTTATAAAAGAGGCTACAGCTACAATGGCTATGCTTAGAAGGTTTTTTGAACAGGCGCAGACAAGACGGTTTTCCATGCGTCCCAGGGTTCTTGTTTGTGTCCCCAGTGGAATTACAGAGGTTGAAGTTAACGCTGTGCGCACCTCACTTGAGAGGGCGGGTGCCAGGGAAGTACTTCTTGTACCGGAGCCTCTCGCCGCGGCAGTCGGCGTGGGTCTTCCCCTGGAGTCCGCAGTGGGCAACATGGTTGTGGATATCGGAGGTGGAACTACTGAAGTAGCTGTAATCAGCCTGAGTTCTATCGCGGCCGACAGTTCCATAAGAGTTGGTGGCGATGAGATGAACGAAGCAATAATCAGCTACATGAAGAAGTCCGCGTACCTTCTTATAGGTGAACGCACAGCAGAAATGGTGAAAATTAAACTGGGGTCATTGCTTGAGGAGGATGTCAGAGAAGAAGAGGTAAGCGGTATGGATGCTACCTATGGTATTCCCAAAACCACCACTGTAAAGGCAAGCCAGATAAGATCTGCTCTGCAGCAGCCAGTTAACGCAATTATCCAGGCTGTACAGCAGGGACTGGAGAGAACACCACCTGAGCTGGGTCGAGACATTGTTAACCGCGGTATTGTTCTTACCGGCGGTGGCGCGCTTCTCCGGGGACTTGATGTTCTTCTTACCAGAGAGACCGGGTTGCCTATAAGAATTGCCGATAACCCTATTTCCTGTACTGTGCTCGGGGCGGCTACAGGTATCGCAAACTGCTGATCAACTGATCATGAGAAGTCGCGATGTCAGACTGGCATGGAACATCGCAGCCGCGGTCGCACTGTTGTTTCTTGGGCCTTCTGTCCTTGGAATAGGCGGCTCAATACTGGGGGCGAGGTTTGCCTCTTTGTTCTTTTCTGAAGATCAATCCGCTGATTCTGACTACCTTTCACTGTCTGTTAAACTGATGCTGGAGAATGCACAACTGCGCGAGATGGCGGCAAAAAGCCGACTTTACCGCTCAATGCTTCAATACACAAGAATGCCTGATATAACAGCCATGGTCGGGAGGGTTATGTACAGATCCGAGGGGTTGATCAGGGGAGACCTTGTTGTTGACCGGGGATCGGATCATGGCGTTTACACTGGTGCTGTCTGTATTACCAGCAAAGGACTTGTGGGTATTATCACATCAGTTGAATCATCCAGTTCTACTGTGGTTCCCATAACCAGCCCTGCGATTCATGTGAGTTGTATCACCGCAACTACAGGTTCTCTGGGGATTCTGGGCTCTGTATCCGGCGGAAGACTCATGCTTGAGTATGTGGATAACTCCGCTGACCCGGAAATTGGAGAAACCGTTCTTACCAGCAGATTCGGCGGGGTTTACCCGGAGGGAATTGTTGTTGGAAAAGTGGAGAACATCTCAGAGGGCGGCCAGGGTCTGGATCTTTCCCTTGCGGTAAGTCCGGCAGTTGATTTTGAGAGGGTTAACGAGGTTCTTATACTTCTTCCCGGGGATCTGGCTGAATGAGGGAGCATCTGTCCGGCTGGCTGATCATTTCCCTTGCAATAATTGTTCAGTTCCTGCTTGAAGTTACTATTGGAAGAGTTATTGTCGCGCCGGCTATTCTTGTCCCGGCGCTTGTTTACCTGTCTCTTTCCCATTCGAATTACTGGTCAATTGAAGCGGCTTTCTGGAGTGGCTTTGCAATTGATCTTCTTCTTCACCAGCCGATTGGAGTCAGCTCAATAGCGATGCTCTCGGGTATTGCTTTGTCCCGCTGGATACTGAGGGTGACTACTGGAGCTCTTGATATGACTTTTGTCATCAACGGATTTCTAGCCTCAATTCTGTCAGACCTGTTTTTTGTCTTTTTGGCTGCACGGCCGGTGGGAAGCGGGTTTGGTATTTCCACTTTGCTTGTTGTACCTCGTATACTCTTTTCGCTTCTGCTTTACCTCGGCATTCCCATGATGTTTGGAAGAAGGAGCAGGGAATTCGGATGAGGACTTCTTCGTCTTTCAATGAGAAACCCTATCGCTCAATAATGGTCATTACCATTGCTCTGTTTCTGATTCTCACCGGAAAGCTTTTTGATCTTCAGATAGTGAATGGTGGCTATTACAGAGAACTGTCATCAAGAAACCACATCCGATCAGTTATCCGTCCTGCTCCCAGAGGAATAATAAGAGACAGAAATGGAGTGGTTCTGGCGGACAATGTTCCCGCGTTCACAGTTTCCCTGGTCAGTGTGGAATTTGACAGTACAAATACACTGCTTCTGGGGAATCTTCTCCAGATGAATCAGCAGGTGCTTCGGGCAAGGCTTGACGCAGCTCAATCCAATCCTTACAGATCCACCCGGATAATCAGTGGCTTGACTGTGGAAGACGCCGGAAGAGTTGCCGACAATTTGTATCGTCTGGGCGGAGTCTCCGTGGATATTCTACCCAGAAGAAGATATTCTCACAGTATCTCCTTTTGCCACCTGATTGGCTACGTTGGCCTTGCAGACAGTACCAGAGTTTTTGAGGGGGAGCTTTCGGGCAGAACCGGGCTGGAGCGTATACTCAATCAGAGACTGATGGGCGAGCATGGCGTTGTGCGAGAGGTTGTGGATGCGCATGGAAGGGTTGTGGAAAGATTTCAGGGCGGGGATGTAGAACCCTCGCCGGGGGAGAATGTCACACTTACACTGGACACCAGACTTCAGCTTATCGCTGATTCGCTCATAATGTCTACCGGTCATCCCGGGGCTGCCGTGGTTCTTGACTACGAAACTGGTGAAATTCTTGTTTTGTCTTCTGTTCCCGGTTTTGATTTGAATCAATTTATCGGGGGCATTTCGGAGGAGAATTGGGATAGAATTCTGAATGATCCAGCAAAACCGCTTCTTAATCGTTCCTGGGCTACAACTTATCCTCCTGGATCAGTGTACAAGATAGTAAGTGCCGCCTGGCTGCTTGAATCAGGGATTGTGAACGAGAATACACTGCCTGATCCCTGCTACGGTACATTCCATTTTGCGGGTAGTGACTTCCGTTGCTGGAGTACCCACGGCAGGTTGAATATTGCAGGTGCGCTTGCCCAGTCCTGCGATACCTATTTCTATAGAACAAGCATGCTGGGTGATATGGATGAAATGGCGGATTTCTCCGGTGGATATGGAATGGGAGCACCTGTAACAGAAATTCTTCCGGGTGAAGCCTCAGGTGCTTTGCCTACCAGGGAGTTACTCAACGAGCTGTTTGGCCAGGGGGGATGGGGGCTCGGCAACTTGATGATTGCTTCAATTGGCCAGGGTGAGGTACTTGCCACTCCTATTCAGATTGCTGTGACCGCAGGACTGATAGCTTCCAGTGGTAATCTGCCCGCGCTGTCCATTGTGGTTGACAAGTCTTATTCAGGGAGAAACTGGGAAACAAATACATCTGAAGAAACATTCCGAATTGTCAGGGAGGGAATGCGGCAGGCTGTGGAATCATCCCGTGGTACAATGCACAATTCAATGGGTTATCTGCCGGTTGTTGTTTTCGGAAAGTCAGGTACTGCTGAGACTGGAAGCGGTGAGGATCATGCATGGGTGACGGGATACATTGAAGAACCGCAGCCGATTGCCTTTGCTGTTATCATAGAGAACGGAGGCCACGGAGGGGCTGTGGCCGGTCCTGTGGCTGCGGGCATCATAGAAAAGATGCTGGAGATTGCTTATGAGACAGAATGAAAAACCTGACTGGTTCTTTGTTGTCTCGCTGCTTCTGCTGTTGTCGATAGGGCTTTTGAGTGTTTATTCCGCATCAGGCTCTCTGAAAAGCCTTTTCACCCATCAGCTGTATTTTATTCTCGCAGGAGTTATTGTTTTTCTCGGCGCATCGGTATTTCCTCTAAGGCTTCTTGAGGAGTCAGCTCCGCTGATATACGGTATTACTCTGATTCTGCTTGTACTGACTATCCTTTTCGGAGGAGGTCCTGCGGGAAGATGGCTTCAGGCAGGGCCGGTAAACATCCAGGCATCCGAGATCGCCAAGTTATGTGTGATAGTGCTTTCAGCAAGGTGGCTTCCTGCTCTGAGAAGAGAATTTGTTCCCGGGGGAGTTCCTCTGTATCTCTCTACGGTTGGTGTGCTCACTGTACTGACTCTTCTACAGCCTGATCTGGGCACTGCTGCCGCGATAGTGATGATTGTTTTCGGTATGATCTACTGGGCGGGATTTGGCTTCAGCTGGATTTTTCTTTTTCTAAGTCCATTGTCTGCAGCCATCTCTTCAATCAAATTTGTTTCATGGATTACATTTACTGCTCTTCTCTGCGGGGTTCTCTACAGATCGGGAGCAAAGCCGCGAAGGTGGGTCTTCTTTCTGGTAATGACAAGTTTTATCGCTGCTGCCACACCTTCGGCATGGGGTCTTCTCCGGCCGTATCAGCAGGCGCGATTAACAACGTTCCTTAATCCGGAAGCAGATCCGTATGGAGCGGGGTGGAACGTTATTCAGTCAAAGGTTGCTGTTGGATCCGGAGGAGTTACCGGTCAGGGATTTCTGAAAGGAAGCCAGAATGAACTTGCCTTTCTCCCTGCGAGGCACACCGATTTTGTCTTTTCCGTGTGGGCTGAGGAGTGGGGGTTTATCGGTAGCCTCTTCCTTCTTTCTCTGTATGCGGTTCTTGCATGGAGAATTCTGCTGGGCGCAAGACGTTCGTTGAATCCGTTCAATTCAACCATAGGAGCAGGCACTGCCATTTTCATCATAATTCATGTTGCCGTTAATGTGGGAATGACTCTGGGAATGATGCCGGTTACAGGTCTTCCGCTTCCTTTAATAACATACGGAGGCAGCCACATAATTACAGAAATGATGCTTCTCGGTTTTTCCTACAATGTGATTCGAAACTGGCGCAGTTACTGACAGTAACACCTCTCTTCATTATCATACAGCATTCGTTAAACCAAAATAGATTGAAGGGGAACATGCATCCGATTCTTTTCAAAATAGGTTCACTGCCCATAAACAGCTATGGACTTATGCTGGCAATTTCATTTCTGCTGGGAGTGAAATTGGCATCGCGCAGAGCGTTGAAGCTGGGCATTCCCGCGGACGACACTGTTAATCTCAGCATCTGGATAATGGTTGCCGCAATAATTGGCTCCAGAGTTTTCTATGTGGTTACCCACATGGATCAGTATGCAGGTGATCCTATGGCAATGGTTGCATTCTGGAACGGTTTGTACGGTCTCAGCATGCTTGGCGGCGTCATTCTTGCTGTGATCACAGGATTTACCTGGATCATAAAGAAGGGGTGGCCCCTGTGGAGTTTTTCCGATGCGATAATTCCATCCTTTGCGCTTGGAATCTTTGTTACGCGAATAGGATGTTTTTTTAACGGTTGCTGCTTCGGAGCTGAAACAAGCTGCTCCGTTGGCGTGTCTTTTCCTTCCGGTTCACTGCCATACTCGGTTTTCGGCAGTGCTTCCATACATCCCGCGCAGCTTTACAGTTCTCTGGGCGGTCTGGTTATTCTGCTTATACTGCTTATTTCCGATCGTAGAAAAAACTTTCCCGGATTCATTTTCTCCATGTTTCTCGGCCTTTACGGAGCAACAAGATTTGGTATGGAAGAGTTCAGGTATTTTGACCATGCTCCCAGCGGAAGTTTCGGCTACAGTGTGTTTGCAGTCAGACCCGGGATGACTGATAATCAGCTTATCAGTCTTTGCATGATTCTACTTTCTTTCACTCTGGGAACATGGCTTTATTATCGGGATCAAAGAAATTCTTCCTGAACCTGCTGGTTCACCGATGTATCGGTTGCGGCAGCAGGATGGAAGTCGGGAAAGGCAGTTTTTGCTCATGGTGCCTGGTAAGGATGTACCCGGACGGTGAGCGCGTTGTGCGCGGGATACGGGTTTTTACCGGTTTCCTTCATTCTGGTGTTATGCGTGAGATGATCCTCAGGTTCAAATTCGGTGGTGAGAGACACTTGGGCAGAGAGCTGGCTCGATTAACATTGGATTCATGGAAAGAAACGCCATCAGGCAATGACACTCTTTTTCCTGTTCCAATATCCAGAAAAAGACTGCGAGAGCGTGGTTACAACCAGGCGGCATTGCTTGCAGCCGGTATTTCCAGAGAGACGGGTGCTGCTTTGAAAGATACTCTGATCCGAAGCGGTGGAGAATCTCAGATCAGAGTTTCCGGAACAGGAAGGGTTGAAAATATTCGCGGGAAATTCTCTGTTCCCCCGGGAACAGAATGCAGAGGGAGAGTGTGGCTGATTGACGATGTGATGACTACAGGCGCGACCATCGCGGAAATTGTATCCACTCTTTCAGATGCTGGAATTTGTCAAGTGCAGCCCGGTGTGGTATGCTTTCGAAAAATCAGTAAAGAGAGTATTATTAACAGGGAGGTTAACCATGCAGGGATCTGATAGCGCGGTTCGAAATTACGTACACAAATTAAAATTTCAGGTTAAAGATACTCTTCTTGCGGCCAGGTACGGATTTAACGCCCGGAATATCTGGGTGTTCTGGAAGGGAACAGTTCAGGCCTGGTTGGTATGGGTATTCTTTGTCTATGCAGGTTTTCTTGCGGCGGGAGATTCTGTCGAAGCAAGGTTTACTGCAACCAGGTTATGTCCCGTGCCGGATAGTCTTTTCATGGCAAATGCTCCTTCGGTGACGCTGCTTGTTCTGGGTTCTCTTCTTGCATTTTATATTTACATGATTACTGCTCTCAAAGTTTCAAGGCTAACATTTGAGCAGTTACGCGGAGACCGGTTCTTCTCTGAAGCAGATGCGTGCAGGTTCTGCCGCTCCAACTGGAAAGCTGTGGTTGTAACACCTCTGGTAATCGCTGCCGGGATTGCAATGGGAATCATTGCCATATTTTTTATCGGACTTATTGGAAGAATACCTTCTGCCGGACCGGTACTTGCGGGATTGCTTGCGATTCCAGCCTGGATTCTGGGTCTGTTTCTTGTACTTGCGCTTGTAGTTCTGCTGCTTTCTGTTTTCCTGGTTCCGGTGATAACAGCAACAACAAAAGGTGATACATTCGAATGCCTTTTCGAGGTGTTCAGTATCGTAACATCTCAACCTGTGCGGCTTTTCCGGGGGATTGTCACTGGAGTTTTCATAAGAGTGACTGCCCTTGTTGTTTTTTCCCTCTTTGCATGGGGATCTGTTTCTATCATTTCTTCTGTTCTTTACCGAACTTCAGGAATTCAGGGGTTTGGTGACACTATGGAATCAGGATTTTCCAGAATCGCTCCGGAAGCAGTTCCGTTCTACTCATCAATCTTCAATCCGATTTCCTCCACCGGACACACCGATTCATCCTGGGGCGGGCCGGCAGAACTGATTGTTTCTCTGGCCGGAGCAGCTGTCTTTCTTGTCCTATGGGCTTATTGGCTGTCAAGTTGTACCGCGCAGTGGACAATTATGTATCTGGGTGCCAGGTACAATCGTGACAGGGAAGATCTTCTTCTCAGAGCAGAAGAAGAGGAGTACCGTGAATTCAACAGGGTTTACAATTCAACCAGTAACGACGGAGACAGGACTTCGGAATGAGTTCCCGGAAATTCGTCCATCTGCATCTCCATTCTGAATACAGTCTTCTGGATGGGGCAATCAGGTTTGACCGGCTGGGCGATTTTCTTGCAAAGAACGGCATGGATGCTGTCGCGGTTACCGATCATGGAAATATGTTCGGTGCAGTTCAGTTCTGCGAGGAGATGAAGGCAGCAGGCGTGAAACCAATAATTGGCAGCGAGGTGTACCTTTCCCCTGGAGACAGACGGGATAAACAGGGACGCACCGGCAGGCCGAAATACTATCATCTCACACTGCTCGCGGCTGATGGGGAAGGGTATCAGAACCTCATGAAACTCTCATCCGCAGGGTATCTTGAGGGTTTTTATTACAAACCCAGAATAGATCGTGAGATACTTGAGAAGTACAGCGCAGGTCTTATCATTGGATCTGCCTGTCTCCAGGGAGAAGTCGCTCAGCACGTTCTTTCAGGTAACAGAAACAAAGCTGTTGAAGCGGTCCGGTATTACCAGAATCTGGTCGGGAAGGATCGTTTCTTCATTGAGCTGATGGATCATGGACTGCCTGAGGAGAAGCAGATCCTTCAGGAGCTGGCTGAAATAGCCAGTGAGACAGGTGCTCTGCCCGTTGCGACAAATGATGCCCACTACCTGTCGAGAGACGACGCCAGGGCTCATGAAGCACTGCTTTGCCTGCAGACCGGGAAAACCCTGGATGATGCCGGAAGAATGAAATTCGGTTCTGATGAATTTTATGTCAAAACTCCTGAGGAAATGGCAAAACTGTTCAGTTGGATTCCGGAGGCGGTTTTCAATTCATGCATTATCGCGGACATGTGCAGCTTTGAAGTTACAAGAGGAGAATTCCTTCTTCCTGATGCGCCTATGCCGGATGGTTTCAGCAGTCAGGGAGAATACCTTGCTCATCTTGCGGCTGTTGGACTGGAAAGAAGACTTGATCGTCAGATCTCCGAGACAGAGAGCCAGCGACTCAATCACGAGCTGAAAATTATTAACGGCATGGGTTTCCCGGGCTACTTTCTGATAGTTTCGGAACTTATGCGATGGGCTCGCGACAAAGGTATTCCTGTTGGACCAGGCAGAGGCTCTGCGGCAGGAAGTCTTGTTTCTTTTGCGGTTGACATAACCGATGTTAACCCTCTGGATCACGATTTGAGTTTCGAACGGTTTCTGAATCCGGCAAGAGCCCAGATGCCGGATATTGATCTTGATGTGTGTGTTGAACGTCGGGGCGAGATAATTGATCATTTGAAGTTTTTGTACGGCGAGGAAAGTGTTTGTCAGATAATAACATACAGTAGAATGAAGAATAAAGCTGTTATCAGGGACATAGCCCGCGTTCTTGGGATGAGCTACAATGACGGGGATTCTCTTTCGAAACTTGTTGGCGAGGCCGATGATGGTACTGGAAAGAGCCTCGGGGAAATTGTGGATTCCAGTGCCGCGCTGAAATCACAGATCAAGGGCAACAGCAAAGGATCCACTCTGATTGAATATGCCGACCGTCTTTCCGGCATGGTAAGACACGCAGGTGTACACGCTGCCGGCGTAGTTATTACACCGGGACGTCTTGACAATCATGTACCTCTTTACTGGGCCAGGGAAAAGGGTGTTACCACCCAGTACGAGATGAAAGCCGCTGAGAAGATTGGTCTTCTCAAACTGGATGTACTGGGATTAAGAACAGTAACAGTGATCCATCATGCTGAAGAAGCTATAAGGCAGTACAAACCGGACTTTGCCATTGAAAAGGTACCTTTCGATGACCCTCAGACTCTGGAAATGATCAGTTCCGGGGATACTGCTGCAGTATTTCAGCTGGAGAGCAGCGGAATGCGTGAAGCTCTTCGAAAGATCGGAGTGAACCGCTTTGATGATGTCACAGCAGCGGTGGCTATTTACCGTCCAGGCTCCATGCACATGATTGACATTTACGCAACCAACAAGGGAAAAGCAGCAAGAGGAGAGAGCATCAGTTACCCGCATCCTGCATTAAAGGAAGTACTGGAAGACACCTATGGTGTGACTATCTATCAGGAGCAGGTGATGAGGATTGCCAATGTACTTGCTGGAATGGGCATGGCAGAAGCTGATGTTCTCAGAAGTGCAATGTCTAAAAAGATTATTGCCAAGATGGCAGAGATGAAGACTGTTTTTTTGAAAGGTACCGCAGAAAGGGCAATATCGAAAAAGAAAGCAGAGGAAATATGGAATCTGATAAAGAAATTCGCGGAATACGGATTCAATAAATCCCATGCGGTCTGCTACGCTATTATTGCATACAGAACTGCCTATCTGAAACGACACTATCCGGCAGAGTTCATGGCAGCCTGCCTCACTAGTGAAATTGGTACTGTGTCTAAATTGAGATCCCTTGTAAAGGAAACCATCCGTCTGGGCGCGACAGTAACAGGTCCTTCTGTGAATCACGGTATGGCCCGGTTTGTGGCTTCTTCGCCGGAAGAAATAGTCTACTCCCTGGCAGCGATCAAGAACGTGGGAGTCACTTCCGCTGAGGAAATTGTGAAAGCCAGGAAGGCAAGTGGAAACTTCAAAACCATATTTAATCTCTGTGCCGGTGTTTCCCTGATAGAGAGTTCTTCAGGACTGCACAAACGAGCGCTGGAGGCCTTGATTCTCGCCGGTGCTACTGACTGTCTTGAGGGCAACAGAGCCCAGCAGCTTGGAGTTGTGGAGCAGGCACTTGAGTATGCCGCCGCTGCCCGGCGGCATCATGATTCAGGTCAGATGTCTCTGTTTGTATCAGAAGGAGAGGAGCCGGTTGCTCCTGCCCTGGTCCCACGCGATGAAATTCCTCTGGAGGACAAGCTGGAGAAAGAAAGAGAAATGCTGGGGTTCTACTTCTCCGGCCATCCTCTGGATCTGTACACGGAAGAGGTCTGCGGATTCACAACTCACTCGGTGGATCAGATCATTTCCGCACCCTATGGTTCTCTGGCAGTGGCTGGAGCAATTACTGCAACAAGAAAGATAAACACCAGCAAGGGTCTAATGGCATTTGTGACCATTGCGGGAAAAACCGGATCTGCCGAGGTTCTTTTCTTTTCTGAAGCACTTGAAAAGTATGGTGATCTGTTGCAGACAGGCGCTCTGCTCATTTTTGAGGGCGAGGTAACGGAAGGCAAAGGGGACAGGGAAGACAGAATGCTGGTTGAGAGAGTTATTCCTCTGCACAAATCCAGGGAATTGATGAATCCCGGTGTATTTATCGAAGTGGATGGATTCAAATGTGAAATGAGCGTTCTTGAGGAGGCTAACGAATACATGAGAATCAATCCTGGAAAGGGGAGATTGTTTATGAAAGTCATATTTCCTTCCAGTAGAGTTGTAGACTGCATTTCCAGATCAATAACTGTTGATACAGATGATGAATTTCTTGCCGGTCTGAGAAATATCCTGCCGGAGTCGGCTTCAGTTTCTCTCTGCCGGAGCAACGGGGGGTACAGATGAGAGCTTTCATCTTTTTGTTAACAGTTTTTCTTGCCGGCTCGTCCGGTCGAGCCGGTGAACTGATGCGTGTCGCCGGAGAGCCGACAGCCGGAGTTATTGCTCCGAGAACATTCAACGTCGCCATGAATACTTTCCCTGTAAGCGGTCTCAGGTTTTCTGTAACAGCCGGTATTCTGCCACGATTTATGGCTGGGCTGGGGTATGGCGGCTGGAACATTACAGGGATGAGTGATCCCGACTGGTTTGACGAGATTTATCTTAAAGCAAGATTCAGGGTGTTTGATGAAAAGCGGTCCTTCCCTGCCATTGCTTTCGGATATGATAACGAAGAAGAACACACCCGATCAGGAGCTGAGTACTTGAGACCCGCCAGGGACTTTTATCTGGCATTCAGCAAGAATTTTGCGGGCTGGGGTGGCGACATGGGCTTTCATTTCGGAGTGAATCTAACCGGTGACAATTCTGATCACATTGGAAGCTGGGCAGGCATAGATAAGTCCTTCCCCGGAGGATTCGGGGTTTCCGCAGACTGGGACCTGGCAACAAATGGTAATACTGAGTACAGATTTGATAAAACCGGTGGTTTCGTTGATATTGAAACCTATTGGGAAAGTTTTGGCCAGGTTAGAATTGGTCTCAGGTTTTGTGATATTCTTGAAACAGGAGGGGCACCCTACCGCTCGCTAGTTATTGACTTTTTAGGTTTGATCTAAAACTGATTTAAGGAGACAGAGTGAATAATGAACTGATGAAAGCGTACTCTGAGGTTATTCTCAGTGGTGCCCTCAAGATAAAAAAAGGTGATGTTCTCTGGCTTCGCAGTGAGCCTGTGCATCTGGAATTTGCCAGATTCATGGCGAAGAAGGCTTATGAGCTTGGCGCGAAGTTTGTAAATGTTTCTCTGGAGGATCCGGCATTTTCCCGTATTCGTATTGATTCAACTGTTGAGGATGACTTTCTTGACTATGTCCCGGAAAACAGAACACCCATGTTTGATTCCATTGTGAAAGAAGGGTGGCGTTCCCTCGCGCTTCGCGGACCTGCCGAGCCTGATCTTATGGAGGGTGCTGATTCTGTCAAACTTGGCAGAGTTACAAAAGCAGCTTCTCTGGCAAGAAAGGGTTTTCTTTCTGCGGTATCCTCAAACAAGTTACCGTGGAATGTATGTCTTGCGCCTACACGGGCATGGGCCGCGAAGGTTCTGGGCAGTGATGAAGACTGGGAAAAAAGAATCTGGGACATCCTCACTCCGATTCTCAGACTGGACAGAGATGACCCTGTTGCCGCATGGCTGGAGCACGATGCTCTGCTTAAGCGAAGAGCCGCGTTCCTTAATTCCAACAGGTTTTCGAAGATCAGATTCTCAGGCCCTGAAACTGATTTGATAATAGGCATGCTTCCGGACAGACGTTTCAACGGGGCGAGCTGTACTGCTGCGGACGGTACTGTTTTCTTTCCCAATATTCCAACTGAAGAGGTTTTCAGCACTCCGGATATGACAGCCACTGAAGGAAAGGTCAGGTGTACCAGACCGGTTACCGTTTACGGAGCGCAGGTAAATGGAGCCTGGTTCCGGTTTGAAAAGGGCAGAGTGGTTGAATCAGGCGCGGAGACCAACGCGGACGTTCTCAAGCAGTATCTTACCACGGATGATGGCGCGTCGATGCTTGGAGAGATTGCTCTTGTAGGGGTGGACTCGCCTATTTACAGATCCGGTAAGATATTTCACAACATTCTCTTCGATGAGAATGCATCATGTCACATTGCTCTGGGCAACGGTTACACTGACTGTATCGTGGGAGGTAAAGCAATGGATGAGGAAGCTCTCCGCAGTTGCAGATGCAACCAGTCTCTGGTTCACACTGATTTTATGATTGGCAGTGAAGAGGTTGATGTTACCGGTGTTGCTGTTGATGGTTCTGAAACAACGATTATCAAAAACGGCGAATTTGTGATCTGAAGGGAAGAAAAAATGGTTGACCCGAGACTGCTTGAAATTCTTGTATGCCCACGGTGCAAGGGAGAGCTTGAGTACAGGACAGAAGGAGACGAAAGCCTGATTTGTCACAAGTGTGCTGTGGCTTTCCCTGTGAGAGATGACATACCGGTAATGCTCATGGATGAGGCTGTAGCCCTTAAAAAGCAGTGAAAACAACTGTTTTTATCAAGGTGAAAGTAACACCGGGAAGTAGTAAAACAGAATTCTATTCTGTGATGGACGATTGTTGTTACAAAATATGTCTGAAAGCTCCTCCCGTTGACGGTAAAGCAAACAAAGAGCTTATACGCTGGATCTCGAAGCAGTTCGGGGTCTCTCGGGATAATGTCCTTATCAAATTCGGGACTTCTTCAAGAAAAAAGATTGTCGAAATTATATCACCCTCTGTAGCACCTGAGTGGTATAATGAGTGAGAGAGCACTTGCGGAGTCTATTCGCAGAGAGCTGGCGGAGAATTGCGGGAAACGGATACTTCTCAGGAATCTGCATAACACAGATAAGTTTCTGAGGGCTCTTTCGTCTGCTCTTGATGACATGCGAATTCTTGCTGTGGATTGCACCGATGACGATTTTCTTCGAAAGAGTCTGTTCAAATACTTTGTGGGAGAAAGCTTTCCTGATATGGAGAAGGCTTTTGAAGCTGGATGGTGTTCGCACGCAACTGAAATTTCTCTCTGTTCAGAAGGCGCCGGGTTTGAAATTGTAGCCGGTCTTCACAGCGTGAAAGCTGCGGTAAGAGACTTTCTTCTTGATAACTTTTCACAACCACCCGGCAAGCAGGTTCTTGCAAAGGTCTTTTCATCTTTTGCGTGGTCTCTTCCTACTCTTATCTGTTTCGTTAATTACACCGGGCGTCAGGGAGATCCCGCTTCTGCTTTGCAGATCGGTACGTCTTCCCGAATGCCTTCTGTTCTTGTTTGCCGGAGGGATTGCGGGAATTTCCCCGGGGCTTATTCAATACTTGAGTCGGGAATGATGTCGCATGATTCAGTCAGGCAGTACCTGACAGAGCGGAACTCCAGGGCAGTACCGGAGAAAGTACTGATTGCTACAGGGGGTGAAGAAGGCCTGGTAAAGCTCTATGCGGGGTTATATGACCAGACCGGTGAAGAGAGTGACAATGTCATTTCCATGCTTGACACTTTTCTTCAGAAGAATGCTCAACTGTCACTGTTTGCCCGTACGGCTGCTCTGCTGGGAATGCAATTTCTTCCCGGTGAGGTTTCGATGCTGTCAGGAATAAGATCAGGGGGGGAGTTTGTTTCCGGCAGAAAGATTAATCTCTGGCGAGGGCATCTTGCAGGGTATTTCTCAAGCATAACTGTTCGTGAGCACTTGATCAAAGACATGCTTCCGGTTGATAGAGACAAATTGCTGAAGAAAGCGGCCTATGCAGTACTTGAGTTCAGGGGAGAGAACTCCCGTTCATATCAGGTTGCCGGTGATTTCATGGCCAGAGCGGGAATGAATGGGGTTGCGACAGAAGCCTATGAAAGAGCTGCTGAACTGGCAGTGATAGATCTTCGGAAAGCAGATATGTACAAAAGGGCAGCCTCTCTTTCAGAAAACAGGCGTGATCCCCTTCTGTTTAATGCAGCTTTAAACCTTTTCAGAGGAGAGTTTTATCCGGAAGCGCTTGATCTTCTAAAGTCCATGAAGAATCCCTCCAACTCTGCTGCCGGTGTGCTGTGGGGATTGTGTGCAACATCCGGCGACGAATCATTGCGTGAAGTTTTTGCTGCTTCGGGAGAGACCGATATTCCTGACCTCGTAGTTGAAATTATTGAATCCCGTAATCTTTACAGGGAGGGCAAGTATCAAAAGGCCGAGAGAGTTCTTCAAAAACATGCCATCGGGGATTCGTTGAGTTCAGTGGTGTGCCTTGTGGAGCTTGGCGATCAACTGTACAAACGGGGGTTGGTGGAGAGTTCTCTTAACACAATGATTGCCGCCGGGCGGGAAGCATCATCACTTGGAGCTGACTGGCTCGAAAGAAAAGCCCTGTTCACATCCCTGAAGGCGCGGAACCGTCTGGGAAAACATGGCGAAGTAGAATCAAAGCTGAGCAGGTTGATTGAGTTGACTCTTCTTTCCGGCAATAAAAGAAAGCTTGTATCTGTCTACAATCTGTATGCAAATACACAACTTCTCCAGCAACGTTTCAGTAAGGCTTTGAATATCTATTCTTCAGCGCTTAGAATTCTCGCTGCTCTTTCAGAGACCAGGGCAGTCAGAATTGTGATCTTGAATAACATGGGAGTTGCCCAGTTGAGGCTTTTCCGTACTGAAGAATCCTTAAAAACTCTCATGCGTCTCGTACGTATATCTGTCTCTTCCGGAAATTTGTCACAGGCGTGCATTGCATACGGAAACATAGCACGGATTTTTATTCATTTGTGGAAGACCGATGCTGCTGAAGACTGTCTTGAAACAATGATTGAGTTCGCCGGTCTTGGGAAAATAGCGGGAGTCGCAGAGTCGATATGCTATATTTCTTCACAGCTTGCTTTCCTGAAGAATGACTCAGAAACCTCATTATCTCTTATCAACAAGTCCATCCAGCTTTCAAGAGAATCCGGAAAGATAAGAAAACTCTCCATGAACATGGTGAAAAAGGGATCAATGCTTCTAAGGTTGAAGATGTACAGAGAGGCCGTGGATACCCTTACCGAGGCTATGGGCATATCAAGGTCAGCAGGATCAAACCTCAATACATATCTGGCGGAGATGAAGCTTACAGCAGCAAGGTGTTTTCTTGGTGAAAGTCAGCCGGCTGATCTTCTATCTGTAAAATACAGAGGGAACCCTGATGATACCCAGAAGGGAGAGCAGATGTACTACCACTGGCTTCTCACTGGAAGCAGGCAAAGTCTTGCCGCCGCGGCTCAACTTATCTCGGGGGGGCTTTCTCATGGACTGTACTTCCATTCCTATCTTCATATGCTGCAAAAGATTGTACAGAATATCCCCGCTAGTCTTGCAGATGCAATCCCCCTTGTGCATAATTACCCTTCCTGTGACTGAATGAAAGGTGACTGATGTATATTTCCGTACCCCGTAACTGGGGAGACATTGTATCTCTCCGGGACGGTGTTTCTGTTTCTGGAGAATACTCCGTTGATTCAATAAGAAATGCCCTTGAGCAGGAGGAGAATATCTTCCTGATCGGCGCTGACGCTGTTTCAGAATCTGCCGGCTGGCTGCTCGTTACAGATCACCTGGCGCTTTTCGGTACCGGTACCCTTGCAGGGCCGAATCACCCGGCAGGTCCAAGGTTTCCGAACCTCAGGGGCATGTACATTGTGCCTGAATTTAAAGGGGAATCTGTTCGTACCGGGATTGTGATGAAAGTTCCTGACATTCGATTAAGTACAGGGGCAGAACTTGGGGCTTTTCCCTGTGACGCGCTTGTTTCCCGCGGGATAGATCAGGCTATTGCCGCTGCCCACGGCGGTGCAAAGGTTATTTTCATATTGAATTGCAGAAGGCCGGGCAGCGGAAAAAACAATGATTTTTCTTTCCTGAACAGGCTGGTTCAGGAAATTGAAGGGGGTGAGGAGTAGTGAACTACAAAGAAACCATCAAGCTTCCCGCAACCAGCTTCTCCATGAAGGGCGGGTTGATTAAGAAAGAGCCGGAACTTCTGGAAAGATGGAAGGAGATGGATCTTGAAGGCCGTATTACTGAAGCCAGACGCGACTCCGATCCCTTCATCCTGCACGATGGACCACCATACGCCAACGGCAATGTACATCTGGGCACTGCGCTAAACAAGATACTGAAAGACTTTATTGTCAAAAGTCATACCATGCTGGGTTACAATTCACCCTACGTGCCAGGCTGGGACTGTCACGGTATGCCCATTGAGCACAAAGTAATGACTGATGCAGGTAAGGAAAGAGCTTCTCTGTCCATGATGGAGATTCGGAAGAGGTGCCGGGAGTACGCAGCAGGATTTGTTGATGTACAAAGAGAAGAATTCAAGCGTCTTGGCGTTTTCGGACGATGGGACATTCCTTATCTTACAATGAAGAAAACCTATGAAGCCGGGATTGTCAGCGCTTTTGGGAAAATTGTCCGGGAAGGCTATATCTATCAGGGTTTGCGTCCCATTCACTGGTGCACTTCCTGTACAACAGCACTGGCTGATGCAGAGGTCGAGTACGCCGATCATACTTCACCTTCAGTTTATGTGGCTTTCAAACAGTCCGACAAGTCAGACTGGAGTATTGCCGGTGTTCCCGGAGATGTTGAGGTTGTAATCTGGACAACCACTCCCTGGACCCTGCCGGCGAATATGGCTGTAGCTCTGAATCCCGGCGAGAACTATGTGGTGGTTGATACCCCTGATCGCCATTTCCTTGTTGCTGAAAGAAGAGCACAGGCTTTTATTGATGATGCCGGTATTAGTGGGAAAGTCAGAGCGGATCTTGCATTCAAGGGTAGAGAACTTGAAAAGCTGCTTCTTGAACATCCTGTAAACCCGGAGAAGACCTCACTTGTGATTATTGCTGACCATGTTACCATGGATGACGGAACCGGATGCGTTCATACAGCTCCTGGACACGGGGCTGATGACTTCACGGTCTGCCAGGCTTACGGAATAGAAACCTTCTGCCCGGTGGGACCCGAAGGCGAATTCACAAATGAGGGCGGCAGGTACGAAGGTCTGCATGTATTCAAGGCCAACTCTGTAATAGTCGAAAATCTTACGGAATCCGGAAGAATGATAGCTTCCCGAAAGGTGAAGCACAGTTACCCTCACTGCTGGCGGTGCAAGACGCCGCTGATCTTCAGGGCTACAGAGCAGTTCTTCTTAAGCCTTTCTCACAGAGACCTGAAAAAAAGAGTTCTCGAAATGGTGGATCAGGTGAACTGGTATCCCGACTGGGGATACGACAGGATGAAGAACATGATGTCGGTTCGCCCCGACTGGTGTCTTTCCAGGCAGCGTTCATGGGGTGTTGCTCTTCCTGTTTTCACCTGCCCTGACTGCGGAGAGGCAGTTCTGGATGCAGAGCTCATTGCAAAAGTTGCGGAAAAGGTGCTTGAAGAGAGCGCGGATATCTGGTTCAACATGTCACCCGAGGACATTTTTGCCCTTGATGGGAGAAAAGCCGAATGTCCTTACTGCGGCGGAACCAGTTTGAACAGAGTTGACGATATCCTTGATGTGTGGTTTGACAGTTCTTTAAGTCATTACAATGTACTCACAGAGGAATACAATCTCACAAGACCTGCGTCAGTATACATTGAGGCCACCGATCAGCACAGAGGGTGGTTCGGTGTGAGCCTGATAACATCCAATGCCCTTGACCTTTCCCGCCCGGCGGACAACATTATCACCCACGGGCTTATTCAGGACAAAAACGGCAAGAAGATGTCCAAGTCACTTGGTAATGTAATCTCTCCGTCGAAGGTAATCAACGCCAACGGTGCCGATATACTCAGGCTGTGGTTTGCCGGAATTGATTATACCTCTGATTTCAGGGCCGACCTCAGTCAACTGGCTGATTCAAGAGAAGCCTACAGAAAGATCAGGAACACAATTCGATTTATGCTGGGGAATACCGGAGACTGTACAGGTGTTATGCCTGATCCTGACAGTCTGAAAGGTCTTGACCGGTACATCTGGCTCAGGTTCAGAAAACTCATGGCTTTCTGTCTGGCCGAGTACAGGAAATTCCAGTTCCACAGAGTATACAGGGAACTCCGCAATTTCATGGTAATTGAGCTTTCCGGTCTGTATCTGGATGCCAGAAAAGACAGACTTTATTGTGATTCCGCAGACAGCCCTGAAAGAAAATCCACAGTGGAAATTCTGGGCTGGCTTACTGTTGAAATTACCAGATTGCTGGCTCCTCTGATTCCCTTCACCGCCGAAGACATCCGGGATAATCTCCCGGAGAATCTGAAGAACTCTGACAGTATTCACCTTGAGCTTTTCACGCAGGATTCAACCCTGACTCCTGAGGAAGAGAAAGAACTGGCTTTATGGTCATCTTATCTTGATGTGAGGAAGGCGGTACTGAAACATCTTGAAGAGCAGCGAGCTCACGGAGCCATAGGCGGTGGACTGGATGCTCATGTTTTCCTGACACTTCCGGAGGAAATGACCGCGAATGCTCTGGGAGAAGACTGGGCTGATTTCCTTATAGTTTCCAGAGTACTGGTCAGCACTGGTGTAAGCCTTGATGTAAGCGCAGTGAAGGCAGAGGGAAGCAAGTGCCAGAGGTGCTGGAAGATCATTCCTGATGTTGGATCACATTCATTTGCAGATGATGTGTGCCCCAGATGCGGAAAGGTTCTCGAAAAAATTGAGAAGTAAACAAACTGCTTTCACCGCAGCGGCAGTGGTTCTGCTGCTTGACCAGACAACTAAAATTATTGCCAGACATGCACTTCTGGATGGAATCCCCAGAGATATTCTGGGTAACTTTGTTAGAATTACACTGAGGTACAATTACGGAGCCGCGTTCAGTCTGGGATGGGGCGGACCTTTGTTCCTGTCAGTTTTTACCGCAGCAGCCTGTATTTTTCTGATACGCTACATGATGAAGATTGAGGAAGGGAAACAGGTGCTCTGGCTCGGGGTTATTCTGGGTGGAGCTGTTGGGAATCTTGTTGACAGAATTGCAATGGGTAAAGTAACTGACTTTATCGATATAGGATTAACCGGGTGGAGATGGCCCACCTTTAATGTAGCTGATACTGCCATCTGTATCGGGGGCATCGTCGTGTTCTTTCTCTTCAGGGAATCGAAGCGGCTGGAAGTACCCACAAAGGAAATAGAGAAATGAAGAACACCGGCAGAATCGTCGTTGCCATTGGAGGGAATTCTCTGATCAATCCCGGTTCCAGGCGGGGTAACAGAGAAACCCATGAGGTTGCCCGTGCTGTTTGCGAGGAACTTGCCGCGATAGCGGATATGTTCGGTAGTCTCGTTCTTACCCACGGTAACGGGCCTCAGGTGGGTTATGAACTCATAAGAAATGCCCAGGCTGATCACATCATACCCCGCGACGGCATGGACACGAATGTTGCCGCTACTCAGGGGATTATAGGCTATATGCTCCAGCAGGTACTCGGTGATGTCCTTGAGGAACTCGGCAAGGACATTCCCATTTCAAGTCTGATTACACAGGTTGAGGTAAAAGCGGATGATCCCGGTTTTCAGAATCCGACTAAACCTGTTGGTCCTTTTTACACGGAAGAGGAAGCCGGAGACAGGATGAAGTCAAAGGGATGGATAATGAAAGAGGATGCTGGTCGCGGCTGGCGGAGAGTGGTTCCTTCCCCCATACCAAAAAAGATAGTCGAACTTACTACCATAAATACACTGGTTGAAGCAGGGCAGATTGTTATCTGTGCCGGTGGTGGTGGAGTTCCAGTGGTAAGAGAAGGAAAGAAGATCCGGGGTGTAGCCGCAGTAATCGATAAGGATCATGCCAGTGCCCTTCTTGCCTCCAAACTTGGAGCACCTGTTTTTGTTATCTCAACCGGTGTGCCCGAGGTTTACATAAACTTTGGTAAGCCGGAGCAGAAAGCTCTTCGCGCGGTAACAGCAAGAGAGATAAAGAAGTACATGGATCTGGATCATTTCGCTGCCGGTTCCATGAAGCCCAAGATCAGAGCGGCTCTCGGCTTTCTTGAGCATGGAGGTTCCAGAGTTGTCATCTCTTCACCTGGCAATCTCATCAGCGCTCTTAAAGGTGAAACTGGAACAACTATTACAGCTGAATAAGCAAATGAAAAGGGAGGGGCAAATTGCCCCTCCCTTAATTGAGTAAGTGATTTAGAACATGTTCTTAATTCCGGCCCAGGTGCTTCTCTCCAGAGAAGTTGAACCTTCTACGATCTTGAAGATGTCGCCTGATTCAAGGCTTTCGCTGAAGGGGGCCCACGCCCAGCCTGACGCAACAGTCCTGTATCCCTCGGAACCTGTTACCGTTGTGCCGCAACCGGCTGCCCAGGTACCGCCATCATTCCGGTGGTGTCCGAACCAGACAGTTTCACCGCTCATAACCACAGCGGGATCTGAAGAAAGATCCATTACAGTGACCCAGACCGTATAGCCGGCATAGGTGAATCCGCTGTCATACAGAGTGCAGGGGTAGGAGGTCTGGCTTACAGGCGCACCATCGGGTCCTGAGTTGTCCGCGATAACCAAGAGTTCGAGTTCCGCAGGGTTGGAGCCAGTTGTGAAGCCCCAGGACGTGTATGTGTCAATGATTACATCACCACTGCCGGTGGCTGTGAAGTCGTCACACACAGCAAATTCGCTGTAAGCCGCCGGAACGGAGGAAAAAACTTCACTTTCTTTGTAGGCATAGCTGTCGAAAACATCATCGGTTCCGGGAAGAAGATACCCTACTCCACTTGATTCGCCGGGAAAAGAATCGAAAGCAAAAGCCATGCCAGCAACAACAAAAATCACAAAAAGTTTCACAGTTACCTCCTGTCCCAGTAATTCACACCTCTAAAGATAAAAAAGAGGTACTAAAATGAAAACACGCCTGAAAAAACCTACCAACCCACAGGTACACATAACGGAGAAATGCTCTGAAGTCAATAGAGAGCATAACAGGCTTGACATTTAAGCCGTAGACAGGCTATTATCGGCGGCAGTGAAAAAGACATCTTTGATCAGTTGCGGTGGGCGATTAGCTCAGTTGGTTAGAGTGCTTGCTTGACATGCAAGAAGTCACCGGTTCGATTCCAGTATCGCCCACCATATTTGTTTGTTGTAAGAAATTATTGAGGGAGGAGGCTGAGCAACATGATCCGTATATCGTTCCCTGACAACAGTTCAAGAGAGATATCCAAAGGAACCACAGGACGGGATGTGGCTTTATCCATCTCAAAAGGTCTTGCAAAAAAAGCTCTGGCCTTTGAGCTGGACGGGGAGCTTTTTGATCTTTCCTGTGAAATTCCGCACGGCGGAAGCATTCGCGTCATTACTGCGGACGATGAGGAATCCGTTGATATTGTGCGGCACAGCACGGCTCACCTGATGGCAGCAGCTGTTCTGGAACTGTACCCTGAGACGAAGTTCGGCATCGGTCCCACTATCGAGAACGGTTTTTACTATGACATGTTCATTCCCGGTTTTAACGGAGAAAAGGATATTGCCGCAGTTCGTTCAAGGATGAAGAGGCTTGTAAAGAAAAATATTTCCTTCGAGAGAGCTGAAATGCCATACAGTCAAGCAGTTGAGTCCTTTTCATCTCATGATGAAAGATTCAAGATGGAGCTGCTTGATGAGATTGAAGACAGGGGAGAGACAATTTCGCTGTACACCCTGGGTGATTTCACTGATCTGTGCCGGGGGCCGCATGTTCCTTCAACAAGATTTCTTTCAAATTTTGAATTGCTCAGCGTTGCAGGTGCTTACTGGCGCGGCAGCGAAGAGAATGAAATGCTTACAAGGATATATGGAACTGCTTTTCACTCCAGAGAAGATCTTCAATCCCATCTGAACCTTCTCGAGGAAGCAAAAAAGAGGGATCATCGTAAACTTGGAGTTGAGCTTGAGCTTTTCAGCAGTAAAGGAATGGGCGGACCGGGGTTTGTTTACTGGCTGCCCAAAGGAACCATAGTCAAGGAAAGTCTTGAGAATCTCTGGAAAGATGCCCACAGGTATATGGGGTATCAACTTGTAAGCACTCCGCATATTGCTCCGGTTGAGCTGTGGAAGACTTCAGGACACCTGGATTACTACAGAGACAACATGTATTTCACTGAAGTGGAGAACGGCGAATACGCTCTTAAACCCATGAACTGTCCAGGGCATATAATAATTTACAGAAATTCGAAAAGATCTTACAAAGAGTTACCGATGCGAATTGCTGAACTTGGTACTGTATACCGTTATGAAAGAAGCGGTGCTATTCATGGTCTTATGAGAGTCCGGGGATTCACAGTTGATGACGGTCACATTTTCTGTACCTCTGATCAGATAATCTCTGAAATCCAGGATGTGGTAAGGTTCGCCCTCTATTTTTTGAAGATATTTAATTTCGGATATCAGATTGAGCTTTCTCTCATGGACCCTGCTGACCCGGAGCACTATGCAGGAGACCCCGCAGACTGGGCCAGGGTGGAGCCGCTGCTTGCCAAAGCTCTCGACGATATGGGAGAGGATTACAAAACGGTAACCGGGGAAGCTGCGTTCTACGGGCCCAAGATTGACATAAAGCTCAGGGATGCTCTCGGGCGTTACTGGCAGGGGCCAACTGTTCAATTTGATTTCAATATTCCAGGCAGATTCGATTTGAAATATATCGGTGCTGACGGGGCTGCACACAGGGTGTACATGGTGCATAGAGCCCTGTTGGGTTCAGTTGAGCGGTTCATCGGGAATCTTATTGAGCACTTTACAGGGAATTTTCCGGGCTGGCTCGCGCCGGTTCAGCTTGTTATCTTACCGATTACCTCCGTACAGAATGATTTTGCGGAGAGAGTATACAAAAAAGCTGTGGATGCCGGGTTGCGATGTGAGCTTGACAACCGCAGCGAGACGATTGGCTACAGAATTCGGGAATCGGAAACCGGCAAAGTTCCACACATGTTTATTGTCGGTGAGCGTGAAGCGGGATCCGAAACAGTGGCTGTTCGCAGACATGGCGAAGGCGATATCGGCACACTGCCAATTGATGAGGCGGTACAAGCGGTTGTTGATGCCTGCGCCAGGCCTGCGCTACCGGAACGGAGGTAAAGGGAAATCGCAAACTCCACCCGCGTTAATGGTGAGATCAGAAGTCAGAAAGTCAGACTGATTGATCAGGATGGGGAGCATGTAGGAGTAGTGGATTTTGCCAGGGCTATGGATATGGCTGGTGTGGCGAATCTTGACCTTGTTGAAATAAGTGGAGCCAGTGATCCTCCTGTATGCAGGATTATGGATTATGGCAAGTATCGGTATCAGTTGAACCGAAAGGAAAGGGAAGCTCGCAAGAAGCAGCATTCCGGCGGACTGAAAGAAGTAAAATTCAGACCCAATACTGATACCCACGATTACAATTTCAAGATGAAGCATGCCAGAGAATTTCTTGAGTCCAGGCACAAAGTTAAGGCAACAGTGGTCTTTCGCGGAAGACAGATGGTTTACAAGGATCAGGGCTATGATCTGTTGAACCGTCTTTCCGATGATGTGGAAGATCTTGCTCAGATAGAGAGAGAACCGGTAATGGAGGGCAGGTTTCTTACGATGATACTTGCCCCAAAACGGGAAAAGAACACCAAGTAGCAGAAGAGACGGGGATCAATATGCCCAAGATGAAGACACACAAAGGCGCTGCAAGACGCTTTAAGAAGACGGGAACCGGTAAGATCCGTGTTAGACACAGTCATGCCGGACACATTAAAACTAAAAAGAGCAGTAAGCGGAAACGCAAATTGCGCACAGCAGGAATCGCGTCACCCTCCGATACCAGGCGCATGAGAGTTCTCCTGCCCAAGTAACCACGGAGGCTGAAAATGAGTAGAGTAAGGAACGCCGTTGCCAGGCATAAAAGGCACAAGAAGGTGCTTAAAGCTGCCAGAGGTAATGTTGGCGGAAGGCGGAAGCTGTATACAGTTGCCTCTGACGCGAACAAACGAGCACTTGAATATCAGTACAGGGACAGAAGGAACAAGAAGAGGAATTTCAGAGCGCTCTGGATTACCCGTATTAATGCGGCGGCCAGAGAGCACGGGATAACTTACAGTGTTCTTATCAGCGGTCTTATTAAGGCCGAAGTTATCATTGACAGAAAGATGCTCGCAGATCTTGCTGTTAAAGATCCTGTGGCTTTCGGCAAAGTTGTCGAGGTTGCCAGAAAGGGTCTTCAAGAATAGGGAGGCTTCACGTTGCCCATGGCTGGCGCATCCGAAAGACTTACGGAAGCGGTTGACAGGCTGATACTTCGATACCGCTCAATGGATGAAGAGAACAGACGCCTGTCGGGCAGGGTTGATGAGCTGGAGAGCAGAATAGAGTACCAGAAGGGCAACGCTGATTCAGAGGGGTATAATCTCCTCAGGATACACTATGCCAGACTTCTGCATGAGAGACAGGAGTTGAAGCATAGACTGGAAGCTCTGCTTGGGAAACTGGAAAAGCTGAAAGATCAGCAGGGACAGAGTACTAATGACTGACCGTCCGGAAAGCACCAGGGTCAACATCTACGGGCGGGAATATTCAATAAGAGGTGAGGGCGATCCGGCTTACATTGCGGAGATCGCCCACTTTCTTGATATGCGTATGCGGCAGATGACAGAGAATGTAGCCATGACTTCCACTGCGAAGGTGGCAATTCTCGCATCGTTGAACATTACGGATGAGCTATTTTCCAGAACCAGACAGCTTGAGGAAATGGAAGACAGCCACCAGATGTTTTTGTCCAGCCTTGCGGACAAAATTGACGATGTACTTGCCCGGGAGGATGATTCTCCGGGGCAATCTGATCGCAAACAGCAGACATCTGTCAAAAGTGCTACAATAATTACCCCTCCGATTTTTCAGGGTTCCAGTCCGGGCAGCAGCAAAAAGCAGTCATAGTCCTCGGAGGACAGTGCTCCGGAATGTGCCGCGGGGTTCTGGAGATTGGACGTTGTTTCTCCGATTAATATAGATGTCGTCCTGCGCCTGAAACGGAGAAAGTACGGGTATGCATATAGTTATTCCCATTGCTGTTGTCATTGCAACATTCGCGTTAGGTTTTTACCTGAACAAGATGCTGGTGGCAAAGGAGATAGGTGGGGCATCCGCCGAGGCGGATCGAATTCTTGTTGAAGCTCGAAGAGAGATTCAAACCTTGAAGAAGGAAGCTCTTCTTGAGGGCAGGGAAAAGATTGTTGAAGAGCGTGCAGTGGAACTTGAGCGACTTCACAGAAAACAATCTGAACTGGATAAAAGAGAAAACAGTATCAACAGGCTTTCTCAGCAGTCCGATAGAACCATAGAAAATCTGAAAAGCAGGACTGAATCGCTCTCCCAGCAGGAGACTGCGCTGGGTGAGATGGAGCAGGCTTTGTTAGCGAAGCATCAGAGAGCCAATAAACTTCTTGAGGAGCACAACACACGACTCGAAGAGGTTGCTAAACTTTCGGCAGAAGAAGCTCGTGAGCTTCTTCTGTCCAACCTTCGCGAAGAGACTGATATGGAAGCTGCCAAACTTACCAGAAGGATACTGGATGAAGCTGAAAGAACGGCTGATGACAGGGCCAACAGCATCCTTGCCACTACAATTCAGCGATGTGCTGCTAATCATGTAGTCGAAAGTTGCATCTCAGTGGTTAATCTTACTAATGATGACATGAAGGGTCGCATCATCGGTCGCGAAGGTCGTAATATCAGAGCTTTCGAGAAAGCCACAGGAGTAGATGTTGTTATCGATGATACTCCGGAGGCTGTGGTTCTCTCTTGTTTTGATCCAGTCCGCCGGGAGATTGCCAGGTTATCGCTTGACAAACTGATTAACGATGGCAGAATACACCCGGGACGCATTGAATCGGTTGTTGCCAAGATCCGCAGTGAGATGGAGCGTACAATCAGAAAGCTCGGTAATGAACTGGCAATGGAGGCAAGCGTAACAGGATTGCATCCTCAACTTATAAGACATCTGGGAAGATTGAGATACAGAACCAGCTACGGTCAGAATATGTATCAGCACTCCCTGGAGGTGTCACACATGTGCGGCCTTCTGGCCAGTGAACTTCGCCTTGACCCGTCTATGGCCAGAAGAGTTGGTCTTCTTCACGATATTGGAAAGGCGACAGATCATGAACTTGAGGGATCACACGCCATAGTGGGAATGGAACTGGCCAGGAAATTCAACGAACCCAGAATAGTGTCAAACGCAATAGGCGCTCACCATGAAGAGATAGAACCGGGAAGCCTGTATGCCATACTTGTACAGGCAGCTGACGCAGTGAGCAGTGCCAGACCGGGAGCCAGGAGGGAGACACTGGAGCTTTATATCAAGCGTCTCCGCAGGCTTGAGACTATTGCGGACTCTTTTGAAGGCGTAAGGAAGTCCTATGCGATTCAGGCCGGCAGAGAGCTCAGGATAGCGGTAAGACCTGAGACTGTTTCAGATGAAACAGCTGTTGATATGGCCAGACAGATTGCCAGAAGGATTGAAGATGAGATGGAGTATCCGGGTCAGATCAAGGTAACTGTAATAAGGGAGTTAAGAGCTTCAGAAACTGCAAGGTAGACAGTATGCGAATTCTGTTTCTCGGCGATATTGTTGGAAGGCCGGGAAGACGCACTGTGATTTCTTATCTCTCAAAGGTGCGGGACAGATATGATTTCATTGTGGCAAACGGAGAAAACGCTGCCGGGGGATTTGGAATAACCCCGAAAATAGTCCGGTTGCTTCTTGAAGCCGGGGTCGATGTAATTACCTCCGGGAATCATATATGGAAGCAGGACTCTATTATTCCTGTTCTCTCACAGGATGAATCTGTGGTTTTGCGACCTGCAAATTATCCGAACAGCAAACCGGGTAGAGGGTGTGTTACAATAGAAGCAGCCGGTGTTTCTATTCAGGTTATAAACATGCAGGGCAAGGTCTTCACGGATTTTTCCGGAGACTGTCCTTTCAAAACCTTAGACAGAATATTATGCAGTACAAAGGCAGATGTCAGAGTTATTGATTTTCATGCGGAAGCCACAAGCGAAAAACTTGCCCTTGCCCATTTTGTGGATGGAAGAGTTAATGTGTTTGTGGGAACACATACCCATGTTCAAACTGCTGACGAACAGCTGTTGCCCGGCGGAACTGCATATCTTACCGACCTTGGGATGTGCGGCTCCTCCAGAGGTGTGATAGGTATGGAAGTGAAATGTTCAATTGGCAGATTCCTGAGCGACAGGTACAGCAAGCTGATGGTGGCTCAGGGCGGGGAGATGATCAACGGTCTTGATGTAACACTGGATGAAATGTTTGCTGTTTCGGAATTAAGGCGTGTATATGAGTATATCCAGACGACTGAAGAGCTCTCTTAAGGAAAGCGCAATCAGGGTGGAAGAAGCTATGAATCGGCTTCCTGTGTTCCGCGAAGAGAACGAACAGACGCAGTACTGTTCATATTCTCTCAACGCCGGGGGTAAACGGTTGCGTCCGTTCCTTGTTCTTCAGTCCTGCGCCGCATTGGGAGAAAGCATTGAGAATGCCATACCAGCCGCATGTTCGGTGGAAATGATTCATACATACTCCCTTATTCACGACGATCTGCCTGGAATGGATGATGATGATACAAGGAGAGGAAAACCTGCTCTGCACAGGATATGTGGTACAGAAAAGGCTGTTTTTGCCGGTGACAGGCTTTTGCTTGAAGCCTTCATAACGCTTCTTCAGACACGTCTTCCGGAATGCTCAGTAAAGGCTATGTTACACAGACTGATATCAGCGGCAGGAGCTTCTTTTCTTGTTGGAGGGCAATTCATGGATATGTACCATCCAGGTACTGTAGATCGTGCATGGACCAGAAAAATGATTTGCGGGAAAACTTCCGCGATGATCAGGGTTTCCATGGAGTTGGGTTCGATGGCAGCCGGTCTGTCAGGCAGAGAACTTGATTTGATTTCATCCATTGGTGATGATACTGGCTGGTTGTTTCAGCTCACCGATGATATCCTTGATGTTACCGGTACTACCAGGGAGATGGGGAAAGCTGTTTTGAAGGATGCCGGGATGGGAAAGTGGAATCCGGTGAGTGAACTGGGAGTTGCCGGGGCAAGGAAACTTGCCTCCGGAAATGCGGCTTCCATAGCGGATCGACTTGATTCCTTACCTGGTGACTGGTCTATTATCAGAGAACTTGTTGAATATCTTCCGGAAAGAAGGAAATAGTGTCACAGCTTCTTGACAGAATCCAGGATCCCGGTCAGATAGCAGAACTGTCTCTGGAAGAACGGGTTACTCTGGCTGCGGAAGTCAGGGAAAGAATCATTGGTGTTATATGCAAAACCGGAGGACATCTGGCTTCAAGTCTTGGAGTTGTTGAACTGACCATAGCTCTGCTGACTGTTTATGACCCGGGCATTGATAAAATAGTTTGGGATGTCGGCCATCAGACCTACCCGTGGAAACTTCTTACGGGTCGTCGGGAGCTTTTTCACACCATAAGGCAGACCGGAGGAATCAGTGGTTTTCCAAGGAGAATCGAGAGCAGATTTGATGTGTTTGGAACCGGGCATTCCAGTACATCTATCAGCGCGGCTCTGGGGTTTGCCAGTGCTCGTGATCTGTCAGGTAGAAATGAAAGAATAATAGCTGTTATAGGCGATGGATCAATGACCGCCGGGCTGGCGCTTGAGGGGCTGAATAATGCCGGGTCCATACACACAGACATTACCATTATTCTCAACGACAATGAGATGTCTATCTCGAAGAATGTCGGAGCACTCTCGAAGCATCTCAACAAACTGCTTACCGATTCCACATACAACAGGTTCAAGGACGGGGTCTGGAAGGCTCTTGGCAAGGTTCCTTCTCTGGGAGACAGAATGAGAATTGCAGCACACGAGGTGTCTTCCGCAATCAAGAAAACCATAGTAACTCCTGCCAGCATTTTTGAGGAGTTCGGAGTCAACTATTTCGGACCCATTCCAGGCCACGATCTCGCTGCGCTTACAGGGGTTATGAGTCGAGTTAAAAGAATATCAGGTCCTGTTCTGATCCATGTGATTACAAAGAAGGGCAAGGGTTACAGTCCTGCCGAATCCCAGCCTGTTTCCCATCACGGCGTAAGTGGCGCGGCTGTTAAAACACCGGGTGCTAAATTTACAAGTTCATTTTCTGAGGTACTTCTTGAAGCTGCGGAAAAGGATTCCAGAGTTGTCGCAATCACTGCTGCAATGCCTGACGGTACAGGTCTTAGTGGATTCGCGGAAAAGTATCCCGACCGGTTCTTTGATGTTGGTATAGCTGAGCAACACGCAGTTACTTTTGCCTGTGGTCTCGCTTTCGGAGGCATGAAACCGGTTGTTGCCATATACAGCAGCTTCATGCAGCGCGCATACGATCAGGTGATTCATGATGCTGCTCTGCAGGATGCTCCGGTTCTTTTCGCGCTGGACAGGGCGGGTGTAGTTGGAGCAGATGGCCCCACCCATCACGGGATCTACGATATTTCCATGTTCCTCGCAATCCCAGGGCTCAGCCTTGCCGCGCCCAGAGATTGTACTGTGCTCAAGAAACTGATTTCCAGAGAGCTGTCTGATCTTTCCGGACCAACTGGAATACGGTATCCCAGGGGGTTGGAGCCCGAGTTACGGTTTTCCTCACCTGACAGTTTGCCCCGGGGAACCGGACAGGTAGTAAGGAACGGTGAACACATCCTTTTAGTAGCAGTGGGATCCATGGTCTCCACCGCTGCACAGGCAGCGGAGACACTGATGACTAAAGGTATAGATGTTATGGTTTTTGACCCTGTCTGGTTAAAACCCGCGCCTGTTGAAGTTATTCGGGATCTTGCCCGCAACCGGTCTGTGATAACCCTGGAAGAAGGTACTCTCCGTGGAGGATTCGGTCAATACATTGCCTCGGTGCTTCCCGAGTGGAATATTCTCAATCTTGGCATTCCCGATGAGTTTGTGCCCCATGGAAGTACCAGGGAGATAATAGCTGACCTGAAACTGGATTCGGCGGGAGTGGCTGAATCCATAGAAGAGTATGCCAGGATATATTGTGAAAGCAGTTAAGAAAGTATTTATACCGGATCCTGCTGCCGGTGAGTACGACGACATCTTTGTCAGTGCGGGGATTGGTGTTATAACTCAATCCGAAGGCGCGGACGCCGCGATAGCCATTGGCGGTGACGGGACAATTCTGAAGGTAATGGATTCACTTCTTGGCGGTAATCTGCCCATTCTCGGAGTAAACGCCGGTCACATAGGCTTTCTTGCGGACTGTGAACTTGAAAAGGTGGGGGATTCCATTGCCTGTCTTCTTTCCGGTGATTATGAAATAGACTACCTTCCGGTACTGAAGACCACAGGTCCCGGGGGGATTTGCATGAGAGCGCTTAATGAAATCTGCATCAGTCGTGCGGCTGACGGAGGAATTCTCCACATCCGGGTTGTGGTGGACGGTCGGGAAGTTGCAGTGATGGCCTCTGACGGAGTTATGGTATCAACTCCTTCAGGTTCAACCGCATACAATCTTTCATGTGGTGGACCTATACTGCACCCGAATCTTCCTGTTGTTATTATTACGGCTATCTGTCCGCATCTTCTCGCCATCAGACCCATCGTTGTTCCACTCTCTTCGCGGATTGAATTCACTATTCTTCGGTCCAGGGGGAAGAATCCACTTATATTGGCTGATGGAACAGCAAAATGCGGATCAATGACAGAAGGAGATACCATTTCGGTACAATCTTCATCTCTCACTTGCCCTGTAATCAGAACTGGAAGACGATCTGATTATTATGCCATGCTGGGGAAGAAGCTTGGCTGGGGATACAGGGGGTAAGCCGATGCTGCTGCGTTCAATCACCTTAAAGAATCTGGCTACCATTAGCGATACTTGCCTGCAATTCGAATCGGGGCTGAATGTTATTACAGGTGAAACAGGTAGTGGCAAGTCCATACTGGTGGATGGTCTTATGCTGGCCACAGGCGCGCGGGCAGACAAAACCCTGGTTCGACCGGGATCACGAACTGCTTCAGTTGAAGCTGTTTTCCAGCTACCGGGCGGGGATGAAATCTTTGTTCGCAGAGAAGTAGGCGCTCAGGGAAGAAGCCGGGTTTTCATAGATGATGCTCTGTCCACACTGGAAGAAGCAAGGGAGGCTGTACAGGATTTTGTTACACTGCACAGTCAGCAGACAACACCGGTTCTTTTGAAACCTTCACGACAGATGGATATTCTCGATACCTTTGCCGGAGCCATGCCTCTTAGAAAAAAGTATCAGCAGTCCTTTGCGGAATGGAAGACAGCCACAGCAAGAATTTCAGAGCTAAGAGCGTTTCTGGGTGATTCAGGCACCAGTTGTGAACTCCTCCTCCATGAGATGTCGCTTTTTGATCAGATTAATCCTTCCATACAGGACTACGATTCGCTTGTAAATCAGAGGATACTGATAAAGAAGATCATGGAACAGTCCACGCTTTTGCAGGAGACTCTTGGTGCCCTTCAGGGAGATGATGGAGTCTCAGCAATTCTTTCAGCCGCGCTTCGAAAGATACAGAGAGAGGCTCCTGGGAGGGAAGAGCTGGCAGAGCTGATTTCCCAGGCATCCATTTCAGTGGAGGAGGCATCCAGCCTGGTCCTTTCCGAGATTTCAAATCTGGAAGAAGCTCCTGCCAGAATTTCAAATATAGATACCCGGCTTGATGAGTATTCAAAATTGATATCAAGGTGTGGTGGAACCGTACAATCCATGATTGATCACAGAGAATCGCTTTTAGACCGGGTGCAGGAGTTCAGGGTTGCTGAGGAGGAATTGAAAGCTGTTGAGAAGAGACTACCGGAGCTTGCAGAAAAAGTTGCAGAAATTGCCAGGCAGCTCACAGCGAAGAGAAAAACCGCAGGAAAGAAGCTGTCAGAACAGTCATTGACCGAGATGAGAGAGCTTAATATGCCCTTCGCTCAGTTTTCCATTAAGTTCAATGCTCCAGTTTCTCCCGTAACTGTGAAAGACAGCCGGCTGGATTCAAGAGGGGCAGAATCAGTTCTCTTCATGTTTACAGCGAACAAAGGTATGCCTCAGGATTCTCTGGAGGCTGTAGCCAGTGCCGGGGAACTCTCCAGAGTTGCACTTGCGATTGCACTTGTTATCGCGGACTCAGGTTCTGTTTCCACTCTGATCTTTGATGAGATTGATGCCGGTACCGGTGGTGAAACAGCTCATAATCTGGCAGAATCTCTGCTGAGAGCTGCATCCTCAAGGCAGATCATTGTTATCTCTCATCTTGCTCAGGTTGCATCAATAGCCCACAGACATCTTGCAGTTGCAAAGACTTACAACAACGGGATGCCGGTGACCACAGTCATCGCCCTCAATTCCCGTGCCATGCGATTGAAGGAACTGGCAAGACTTCTGGGCGGAGGAGCAGGAGCAGACGATCATGCTTCTCTCCTCCTGCGAGGAGAGCAGTGATCACCGGGCGATTCTTCACTGCAGCAAATATGGTGAGTATAATCAGGGTTCCTCTGGCTCTTGCCGCATGTTACTTTCTCCGGCATGGCCACTCCGGTTACACTCTTCTTTTCATTATTCTGGCCATTGTTTCTGATGCTGTGGATGGTAAGCTTGCCCGACTGACGGGAACAGTAAGCGACTGGGGGAAGATTCTGGATCCGGTGGCAGACAAAATTGCCTTTGCCGTCCTTGCTGTAACACTGCTTCTTATGCAACTGCTGCCCGTCTGGATGTTTGCTGTTCTAGTCGGTAGAGATCTGCTGATTGTTACCGGTGGACTTTTGTTCTACAGAAAGAAAAAACCACCGTCGGCTAACATCTGGGGTAAACTGGCCACAATGTTTCTCTCTTTTTTCATGCTCAGGCAGGCTGTTTTTCTGCAGCTTCAGTTTCCACGAGCTGACTGGTTTCTGCACACTGACAGCCTGGGCTTGCTTTCCATGCTGCTGGTGGTGTTGAGCTTTGTTACTTATGTGTACACTGCTTTCAAATCCGGAGGGGAACTAAATGAGGCTTAAGAGACTTGAGATCGTGGGATTCAAATCTTTTGCCGACCCGTTTATAGTCGATTTCAAGCAGGGAATATCCGCCATTGTGGGTCCAAACGGATGCGGCAAGAGCAATGTGGCTGATGCCATCAGGTGGGTACTTGGCAACCAGAGTCCCAAACAGCTTCGAGCGGACAGAATGGAATCTGTGATATTTTCCGGTTCTACAAAACGCAGGCAGCTGGGAATGGCAGAAGTCATACTGACCTTTGATAACACAGACAGGTTACTGGGGCTGGAGTATGATGAAGTTTCGGTGTCCCGAAGACTTTTCCGTACCGGTGAAAGCGAATACAGCATAAACGGAAGCCGCTGCAGGCTTATGGATATTACAGATCTTGTGGTGGACAAAGGGTTGGGTGCAACCGGCTATTGGATACTGGAATCCAAGATGGTGGAAACCATTCTCTCCAGCAAACCGGAGGATCGCAGATTTCTCTTTGATGAAGCCGCCGGTATAGTCAAGTACAAGATACAAAGACACAGAGCCGAGTTGAAACTGAATTCCGCAGGTAATGATCTTGAAAGACTGTCCGACATAATCATGGAGGTGGAGTCCACATGCAACGGGCTGAAAAGGCAGGTTTCAGCATTCAAAAGGCATCAGAAGGTTTCAGATACCATGAAAGCTGTGAGAGAAGCCATGAGTTACATGGAGTCTTCAGAGATCAGGAAAAAACTGGAGGAAAAGAGAAAACAGCTTGATGAAACCAGTTCTGCTGTAGGAAAAGAAACCGCAGCCCTGGCATCAAGAAGCGCGATTCTCGCGGAAGCCAGAATGGAATTCACCCGGGTTCAGAGCAGGCTTGATGAAGCCCACAGAAAGTGTGCCGACCTGGACTCCAGGCTGGCATCAAACGACAGAGAATCAGCAGTCACTGAGGAAAGAATTACCTCAGCGGAAACCAGAATAGCTGAGAACAATGCAAGAATGGCCAGAGAACGCGAGCGAATTCACCGTTATTCCACAGATATTGAGAGACTTGAGGATGAAAAATCACAGCTTCAAGTTTCTTCACAGGGCTTTGAAGAGGAACATGCTGAAGTCGTACAGAAATTGGATGAACTCAGGCTAAACCTCAAGAAGGTGACTGCGGAGCAGACGGATGCAAGATCTGTCAGGCGCGAACTGGACGCAGAACTGGAGAAGCTCCGCCAGTCTTTTCGGGAGCAGATTCGCATGCAGGAAGCTCGTTTGCAGAAGTTGTCTTCCGTGAATGAATCCATAGAAACACTTACTGAAAAGAAGAGCACTCTCAGCAGAAGTATCTCCCGCTTCAGTGAGGATCTGGCTCTATTGCAAGAGAAAACAGAGTCTCTTGAAGAATCAATTTTAAACACGATTAACGCACAAACAGAGCTGTCTGGAAAAACTACTGAGTTGAGAAACAGAATTTCTGAATCAGGACAGAAAGTGGCTGTTCTCAGAGAGCAGGCAGGGAGAGTGAGCAGACTGCTAAAGGAATCTTCTACAAAAGATTCCATTTCTTCCATCATTAAACCGCTTTCAGGGATGGGAAAGGCTGTAGGAGCTTATCTGGATGGATTTAATTCAGCTCATCCTGTGGATAGTATTGCCGACAACATGCCGGGCAAAGGCAGACGCTATGCTGTACCTGTAACGCGCTGTTCCGCAGAACTGCCATCAGGAGCAGTCTCTCTCGCGGACTGTGTGGAAAAGGGTGAAGAAAGCGAGCTGACCGGTTCTATTCTCAGCTATGGAGTACTTGCTCCGGATTCAATCAGTGCCAGACGCTGGATCAGTGAAGGATTCTCACAGCCTGTGGTAACTGCAAACGGTGATATATTCAGACCGGATGGGTTTGTGAGACTTGGAGTCGCGGAATCCAGTGCAGGTTCTCTGGAACTCTCGGCCATTCTTGAGGATCTTGAAAAACAGTTACAGAAATCTGCTGCTGCAGAAGAGAAGTTGAGTGCTTCTCTGAACAGGAAGAACAGAGAACTCTCTTCTATCGGAGAAGAAACGAAAGATATAAGAGATGAACTTCGTTCCAATGAGAAGAAGCTCGCAGGAACTCAGACCTCCCTGGAAACCGCCCAAAGAGAACTCAACGCTACTGTGAACCAGCTTTCTTTACAGAATAAAGAACTGGCCCGACTCAACAAAACTGATTCAGGAGTTACTTCTGTTGCAGTTGAGGATGGAATTACCGCCCTTGAAGAAAAGAGGGCAGATGCCATTACTTTTGAGGAGGAAACTCTTGCTCTGGCATCCCGGGTCGAGAACCTGCTCGGGGAAGCAGGAAGAGATCAGGACAACTGCAGCTTTAAACTGAGAGAGAACCGCAGCAGACAGAAGGAGATTGCAGACAGGATTGATATGCTGAACAAAGAGGCTGACGGCATACACGATCTTCTTGAGGAGCTTCAACGGGAGAACGAGAAATCAGGAAGCGGCATAACTTCTCTCAGAAGCAGAACTCACATCCTTAAAGGTGAAAATACGGTTCTGAAGACAAGACGAGGCGAGGAAGAGAATTCAAGAAACGACTACTCCGTTGAGAGAAACAGTCTGATGGAGAGTACCGCCGTTCTTGAAAAAGAAGTTCAGCATATCCGGGAGAGACAGGGAAGAGCAAAGAGTATCATGATTGAGCTGGAAACACAGACGGCATCTCTACATGACAAGCTGAAGGATCTGGAAGGTGTTTGTACCGTTGAGGAAAATCCGTTCCTGGGGCGATCGCCTGAGGAACTTGTCCATGAACTTTCTTCAGGAAGTGCTGTTCTTGACAGGATCGGCCCTGTAAACATGCTCGCAGTCTCCGAATATGAGGAAGCCCGGGAGAGATTGGAATATCTGGTGAACCAGAAAGACGACCTGGAGAAGGCGAGAGCTTCACTTTCCAGAGCGATAGCAGAGATTAATACTGAGGCAGCAGCTCGGTTCAGGGAAACTTTCGATAAAGTCAGGGATAACTTTCAAAGCATGTTCATCAAGCTTTTCGGTGGTGGCGAGGGAGATATTATCGCAATTGAGGGGGAAGATCCCCTGGAGGGCGGAATTGAGATTATGGCCAGGCCGAAGGGTAAGAAGCTGAAGAATGTGATTGCCTTGTCCGAGGGGGAGAAAGCTCTAACCGCAGTAGCCCTTCTCTTCAGTCTTTACCTTGTTAAGCCCTCCCCTTTCTGCGTACTTGATGAGCTTGACGGTCCTTTCGATGATTCCAATACCGATAAGTTTGTTGCGATTCTCAGAGACTTCAGCGAGAACACCCAATTTATTGTTATTACACACAACAAGCGAACGATGGAAGGGTGTGATATACTGTACGGGATTACCATGGCGGAAGAGGGTGTCAGTACCATTACATCAGTTAGCGTGGAAGAAATGGTACAGAAAAAGTGAATCTCAGGGAAAAACTTGGGAAAAGCAGAAATGCCCTGTCTGAAAAGCTGGGAATGGTTTTCGTACAGGGAGTAGACGAGGACACACTGGAACTTGCCGAGGAGATACTACTTGGAAGTGATCTTGGCTGGGAACTCACAGAACTGGTGCTTGAACGGTTCAGGAAAGAATTCAAGCTGAACCGCAGCAGTAGCTGGAGAGCTGTACTTGTAAACGTACTTGAAGAACTGCTTCCTGAATACAAGCCGTGGATACCTGTGACAAAGCCGGCGGTGACCATAGTTGTTGGAGTAAATGGAGCCGGGAAGACTACAACAATAGCCCGTCTTTCTCAAAGTATTGCTGCCGGAGGTGAATCAGTTCTCATGGCTTGCGCGGACACATACAGAGCAGCGGCATCAGAGCAGCTTGCCCTCTGGGGAGAACGATTGAACATACCTGTGCATACCAGCCTTGACGGTACTGATCCGGGAGCAGTTACTTTTGACGCTATCAGAAGAGCTCAGACAAAGCAGTTTGATCACGTAATCATAGATACTGCTGGAAGACTTCCCACACAGAAGGGGCTTATGGATGAACTTTCCAAGGTTTACCGTGTTGCGGGGAAAACCATGGAAGGTGCTCCTCACAGGATTCTTCTGGTTCTGGACGGAACAGTTGGACAGAATGCTCTGCCTCAGGCACAGCAATTTATGAAGTTTATTCCCGTCACCGATCTGGTTATCACAAAGCTGGACGGAACAGCAAAGGGGGGTTCCGTATTCGCTATGGCCAGAGAACTGAATCTGCCAATTCGCTACATAGGCGTGGGTGAAGGTGCGGATGACATCGTACTGTTTGACGGAAGGGTTTTCGTTGAGGCGATTGTCGGGCAGAATGGCTGACCGCAACGGTCTTGAAACACACTCGCTTGTAAAGTGCTACGGGGGTAAAACTGCTGTGGATGATCTGTCCTTTTATGTGAATAAAGGAGATATCTTCGCTCTTCTAGGCCCCAATGGAGCAGGTAAGACAACCACATTGAAGATGATCAGCGGTCTTATCATTCCGGATTCCGGAGCAATTACACTGAATGATGAACCTGTGGGCAATGCAAGACACAGGATTGCTTACGTACCCGATGAGCCTACCATTTTCCCCAATCTCTCCGGCAGAGAATATCTCCGTTACACGGGAAGGCTCAGAGGGCTGGATACTGAAATAATACATCAGCGCACAATGCTCTGCTCCGGAGTTTTTGAGATGGACGGCTGGCTGGACCACAGGTCGGGCTCCTATTCTCACGGCATGATTCAGAGAGTGGTTTTATCCGGTGCCTTCATCGCGAGACCTGATCTGTACGTGATAGATGAACCACTGGTGGGTCTTGACCCTCCAGCGGCGGAAACATTCTGGCGAATGATGGAAGCAGCCGCGTCGGAGGGCGCGGTGGTTCTTATCTCAACACACACACTTCCAATAGCATCCATTTACTGCCACAGATTCGGGATAATACACCACGGCAGGCTTCTTCGTACACTTTCGAGAGGTGAACTGTCCGGAGCTGATCTGCAGGATCTGTTTTTCAAAGTCACAGGCACTTCCCCGGCGGAAGTGCACGACTTCTTTCGAGACTAGTACCCCGTCAAGCAATAGCTGTCGTATCCTGCTGGCTCTTCAAAGTCCCAGCTACGTTACTGATTCAATTACATAGCGGTGCTATGCGCATAAACCAGTGCCTTGCTGGAAAGCAGCAGAGCCAGTAACCGAGTGCGTCCCAAACGTTAGTATGGAAAGCAGCAGAGCCAGTAACCGAGTGCGTCCCAAACGTTAGTATGGAAAGCAACAGAGCCA
>JAIOSV010000010.1 GCA_021107435.1 Candidatus Sabulitectum sp.
AAGCACCTTCAGCTTTGCTGTGGACATCCCCGAGGATCCGGAGTACTCGCCGGATGAAGTTTCAGAAGACGATGTTATTGATCTCAGGGGTATTGAAATTCTGATAGTTGATGATAGTGCAACAAACAGGATGATCCAGAGGGAAACACTTTTGAGCTGGGGTGTAGTGGTAACAGAGGCCTCCGACGGCAAGACCGCGCTGAGTATTCTCAACAGACGCAAGGAAATGGGTAACCAGTTTGACATTGTCCTTATAGATGGGCTGATGCCGGGGATGAGTGGTTTCGAAGTGGCATCAAAGTTTCTCAGCGGGTGCACCGAGAATACAGCATCTTTTATGATATTGACTTCAACCATGCCGCGAGGCTACAATGCTGAAAGCAGAAGAATTGGTATTCCAAGTTGTCTGCTTAAACCTGTGAAGAAAAATGACCTGCGCAAAGCAATTTCTGATGCTCTTTCAGACAGGAGACCTGAGATGCTTGAAGAGAAGAAAACTTCTTCAGCACTGAGTGAGAGCCCTGAAAGCAAATTGATAAAAATTCTGGCTGCTGATGATTCCAGCGACAATCGCTTTCTTCTTACTGCTTTCCTGAAGAAATACCCATGTGAGCTTACAATTGTTCAGAACGGGCAGGAGGCACTTGAAGCATTCAAGGAAAGCAAATTCGATATAGTTCTCATGGACATGCAGATGCCAGTGATGGACGGCTTTGCGGCAACCCGTCTTATCAGGAAGTGGGAAACTGCGAACAACCTGAAAGCAACTCCCATACTGGCACTTACGGCATACGCTCTGCCGGAGGAAATCAAGCACTGTACCGATGCCGGTTGCGACAGTCATGTTTCCAAGCCGGTGAGAAAGAAAACACTGATAAAGGCGATAAAGGATTTCACTTAATGGCTTGACAACTCTGGAGATAACAGAATATTCAAACAAATATTCCTGAGTGTTCTCATAGCGGCATAAGAGAAACGGGGCAGGAACCGCAGTAAAAGGAGTATCCCGATGAGAAGAACAATTTCAGATGATGAGGCAAGGAAAGTTCTTGAGGACGGTGCAGAAACGGTGACAGAGGAGGATATTCAGAGAGTAATCACAAGGGCGGATGATATTCAGAGAAAATTCACAGGTCACAGCCCTCTGGGCAGATTCATAGATGATATGAAAATCATGATCTCCATGATAAAGGATTTCTGGAGCAAAAACTACAGAGAGGTGCCCTGGTGGACCGTTGGCGCTGTGGTAACCGCACTGCTGTATGTGCTTAATCCCGTGGACATTGTCCCCGATTTCATTCCATTCTTCGGTCTTCTCGATGATGCCGCAGTTGTTTCCGCCTGCCTCTTTTTTGTGGAGAAGGATCTCAGCAGGTATAAAAACTGGAAAGACGGAATCACCGAGACAGAAGAAGAGGAACAGAGTTGACAGACTTGGCAGTATGATCAGATTTGCCTTGGGGAAATGATATCAGACTCCGGCTTTCGGCATCCACATTACAGAAATGCATTTCATGCTTGTGAATGAGTTGAAAAGCATGCATTAGTTTGATGTTGTCTCTGGAAGCGGGAATTTACCAGAGGAGGATAAATGACGATATACATGTTTATAACCTTATGTCTCACTGCTATCTACGCTGTTCCTCCCGAGCCGTCCGAGGTTCAGGAAATAAGGGAAATCTACGGTGAAGTAAAAGCTTTGATGGAGGACGAGTACGGTCTCTACAGAACAGTCATAGTCATTAACTCCACGAATGTACCTTTTCCTGCGGTAGGCAATTACCGGGAGGAGATTACATTTTACTGGACTCTGGCTGAAGAGCAAGAAACGTACAAACTGCTTCTTGTGACCATTTCCGGAGAACATGCCGCCAATACGGATTACTCGGAAATTCTCTATAATTGCAATGGGGAAGCGGTCTTTACGTTGTATTCATTCTCTTACCCCAATGGGACTCTGGAGGAATCAAGAAGGTGGTTTTGCGCCGACGAGGAAGTCCACGCAACCTGCTGCATCGTTTCAGATGACACTGTTGAGTACCTCTCTCCTCTGGAAAGGGAAAGTAATTTCATAAGAAACCCTGAAACCTTAATGGAAATATTCAGGATGATATAATGGTGCCTCTTCTATGAAAAATGGGCGATTAGAGAGAGCACAGTTTAGCGTAGTACATTAAGGAGAACAGATGACTGATAAAATAACTATTAGAGAACTTGAGCCAACTGAGCTTGATCTTTGGTTTTCTATGGATGACAAGTCCGGATTATCTGAGCAATACCAGCTTAAATTTAATAGGAGATATAGTAAGCACAGCAATATTGATAAGAGATGCTTTTTACTCGCATTATCAGGTGAAAGAGTTGTTGGACGATTGTTTGGTATGTTTCTGGACGATAAGATTTACTCAATTGAAACAATAGATACTGCTTGCGAAGATAGCGAAGTTGTTAATAATGCATTTGGAGAATATTTGTATGCATCCTTTTCCGCTGACGGAACAGAAATCCTATCGTGGGGGCGGGAAAGCGAAGAGTATATTAATAAACTGCTGAAGCATTCGGGGTTCGTGCTCAGCAATGAAAAAGTATTTGTTGAAAGAAATGTTAATGGATATAGCTCTCCATATACTTCACAAATTAATTTCAGATCCTTTGCTGACTTTGACAATGACTATCTTGAAGCAGTTTTGAATAAGTCAGTTGCCGGAACTGATTTGTTCAGCGAAGTTGTTGCTCCAAATCGCCTGCTTGACAGAATGAAATCTCTTGGTGATGGAAGCGAGACTCAGATGGAATCATGGGAGATAGCTTTTCTGGATGATATCCCTGTTGGAGTTGTATTGCCCAGTGTATATGATGATGACGATGAAGAGGGAACGCTGCTTGTCGTCGCGGTATTCCAGGATGTCCGGGGTGAAGGATATGGAACAATTCTTCACGCTCGTGGTCTTGAGGTGCTTGGCCGGAATGGTGTTGAGAAATACATGGGATCCACTGAAAGCGATAACATGGCTATGCAAAGAATATTCAGGAAACACAACTGTGAGTTTGTTGACAGGCAGATCTATTTCGCAACAACTTATTTATCAGGATCTCTGTTGAAGAACTCACTGACCCACTGAAAATCGCATCCCGCATTGAGAGCGGCATTTCTGTCGGCATCACGGTCACCAACGAATAGAACCTTTTCGGGAGAAATACCATAGAGCTTCATCAAACGGATAAGCATTTCAGGATTGGGTTTCCTGCAGTCGCAATCGCCGTACGGAACATGCGGACACATCTCGACAGTTCCTTCCGCAGGGCTGAAGCCGAATGCTTCCCTGAAGGTGTCCTCAAGCAGTTTCAACGCAGTATTCTCAGAGAAGTAACCAACACCGACACCTCCCTGATTGCTGGCTATGCCGTATCCCACGCCGGATTCAGCTCCGGGATGAGTCCAGTTGAAACTGGCCAGCCTCTCAATTACATCAGGATAGAGGCTCCATTCACCGGTTCTGTTCGGGCATGGTTGTCCTTCAATTGTGCAGTACCTTAGCGTTCCGTCCGCATCAAAGATTATCAAGCTGTATTCCATTTGTGAAATCCCCCCTCATTCAGTTCAGGGCAAATACCGGAAATTTATAGAAATAGCATCTGCCAGTGTTAAAATACTATTTGAAACGGAGTTCGCAAGCAAGACCTCTAGATGAGAAACGATTACAAAGCATCTTGCTGTTAACCGGTTGTCGTCATGAAGAGGGATAAGTGCCTGGAACTACCCCGCGTTTTCATCAAGTGTTGGTCCGGCAGGATTACCATCGTAAAGTCGCTCCATGACGATAACTACAATTATTTTCGGGATATGTATTCCAAACATGTTTTGTCTGACTGATTCTGTTATTCATTGACTTCAGATGTGGTGATAATATATCATTGAATCTAAGTAGTATTGAAGTAAATAGCGGACGGTAACATTTATATGGCGAACAAGAAGACACAATTGATGGCTACTCTGATATCTATGTTGGCAGGTATCCAGTTCGGGTGCAGGAAGCTTCTATTTTTGCGGGAATGGTAATCAAAGCGATACAGTACAACACGCTTCCAGTTGAGGGTGACTGGCGGCAAAGCGCATTTCTCATGGGTGCGTTGCTTTTCCCGCAGTATCCCGGAAATGATTGGCGATTCGGCAGCAAGCATTGTGATTCAATAGCAGAATTTATCCCCGAAACATGGGGAATTGAATATCATTATGAGGACACTACTGGTACTCACCCTGATAATACACTGGAAGTGTTCAACCAGGGTTTTGCTTTTGCCGAATATGTCGCGCACGGATATATGGGTGGATACTTTTGGTATACAGGGGGTGGGTATATACTGCATAGTGGTCTGGTCAGGTATATGAAAAACGGCGGTATGCTGCCATGGCTGCACGGATCCGTCAGTTGTTCCACAGGAAAGCTGTTTGACCCGGAGTATCCGTCGATACAGGACGGCTTTGCAGAGTTGATGGTACAGAGGTATAACGCAGGCGCTATCATTTCGGTAGCCTCTTCTGCAGCAGCATATGCGAACGTCCGGGAACCGGGACCGGCAGGATGGCTTGCCATTCACTTCGCTGATCTACTGTTTTCCGGGGAAGTTGATCCTGAAGCCGGGGTGGTACACGGTCTCAGCAAGGATGCATACTGGGCTTCATCAACCGGCTTCAATAACTGGTTGTTCCAGTGGGCGATTCAGCCACTGAATCTCTACGGAGATCCATGTACTCGATTCGTCACAATGCTTGAGGGTATTGAGGGTGAGTCCGGTGTGAATTTTGAAGTGAGGCTTGCTCAGAATCCGGTATATAATTCTGTAAATGTTCAGATTGAACTCGCATTTCCTGCCCGTGTGACAATGGACATCTACGACATGACCGGGAGATCAGTTATGCACTGTTCAGAATATTCACTGGGCACAGGGGAGAACACCGTCAATATTGATGTTTCACGCCTGACAAGAGGAGTATATCTTCTTAAAACCACTACCGGCAGCGCATCGGCTGTGGAAAAAGTTGTGATTCTGCACTGAGCGGTTGTACCGGGTGCCGGCGGAAAATTCTGAAGTCAGGCAGAAGGATCCATTACTCTGCCAATGAAAATTATTGAACCTGTTGTTCTGTCAAGAATGATGAAAACAAAGGGTCTGTTAATAGTCATTTCAAGCGGAGTTTCCGGCATGCAGAGAAGGTTCATTACAACTGCCGTAGCTGCTGCGGCTTCCGTGCCCTCTTCGTCTACCTTTACAAAAGCCTTGTGCAGAACTTCCGAGATGTAAAGATCACGGTTTCCGGTAAAGCCGCTGAAATCCGCGTAACTTCCGAATGCGGATTCCATTCCCAGAGAGGAAAGAATGTCACTCAGCCCTATACTTTTTGTAAATTCAAATCTGGGCATAGAGAGGTGTACATTCCGTGAGGACAATCCTCCTCTGATGGTTTCCAGCATGTCCGCATTGAAATTATGCTGAAATTCCTGCATATCACCATCAGGAAGGATTATGAGCATACTCGAATTACCTCCGGTATAGCCAAGCTCAACTGCGCTGCACCCTTCAGTGGAAGCGTAGTTGAAGTGTTCAGTCTGTGTCATCGTCGGAACACTGACCGCAGATCCATCTGTCAGAATGAACCTTGAGTCGGATGTAGCGTGTTCATTGAAGGGGTGTCTCCAGGATGCTTTGAAGTAAACAGCGTTTGTCAACACGACTCTGGTGTCCGCGCCCAGCACTCCTGAGGGAATCAGGTTCAGTATCTTGTCCATGGTGCTCTCCGCGACCCAGTCGTTAATGATTTCCCGTGAGCCTTCGGCATCATTACTGAAGTCAAGGTTCTCAACTGAAGCGCTGTAATACCTGGTTACTTCAGCAACAAACTCATCCAGCAGCTTGAAACCATTCTGTACCCAGAGCCCATTGGATATTGCAAGGGTAAACGGTTCTCCCGACTCAGCCCCGTGCAAACTGCCGGAGTTGAGTGTTTCTGTAATTGAATGGAATGCTCTGTTGATACCATTTGCGGGTAGTGTGAAGTGAAGCGCTTCAGCCATATCCAAAGCTGTTTGTCCCCTGGCCCCCGAATAGGTCATTCCCAGCGCTGAGGAGATACTGTAAGGAGAGAAGAAGATGTTGCCTGCCTCCGGCATATCACATATTTCCGTATAAAGATCCAGAGCGAATTCATTGTTGCCCCGGATCAGAATATCAGCAGCCTGTTCATCGCTGATTGATTGTATTTCAGGTACTGTCAGGTTCTCTTCGGCCAGGCATCCTGAAACTGCCGCAAGAAATCCAGTACTCAGGAAAAGCAGGTTCATAAGCGTTTTCATCAAATTCTCCAATCGGATTAAGTTATAGAAATTACACCGCTACCGGTAAAATATTCCAGTATGGTGTGTATGTCATCTGTAAATGAAGACTTCGCCGCCAAGAAAGGTGGGGTATCTGGAAGCAAAAGTTAAATTTCAGCCTTATTGAATACTGTTTCTTGTACTCTGTTCCTGATTCTGCATTAAAATAAGACAGACCGACCCGAGGGTCGGCCTGTATGAAAGGCAGCTTAAGGTTACTCTACTGTATAGCTTCCGCTCCATGAGCCGTAATCCCAGCTTGTTACATCGTTCCGGGTGGAGCCTGTGTAAGATTCTTCACCGGGAAGGATGGTTACCACGACCACACCGGTCTCTTCGTCTTCAAGAACTCCCGCATGTACAGCTGCGGCTGCAAGGTTTGAGTCATCTGTGTAGATGTCGGTGCCCCAGATGCTTGCCCATGCGTCTCCAGTTACCTGAAAGCTGAAAGATTCCCCGGTATGGTCACGGTAGGATGTAAGATTACCAGGGTCAGCCAGGGCAGCAATTTCATAGTCTACCAGTACTGCCTCCACAAGGTAGCTGCCGCTCCATGCTCCGTAGCTCATGCTTGTAATGTCGTTCCTGATTGTACCTTCGTAGCTTTCTTCACCAGGAAGCAGGGTAACCTTTACTACATCGGTTTCTCCCGGAGCAAGAACGCCGGCATGCACTGCCGCAGTTGCGAGGTACGAGTCATCTGTGAAGATGTCGGTACCCCATACGGACCCTGTCTCGTTTCCAGTTACCAGGAAGTACATAACTTCATCTGTCTGATCACGGAAGAGCGTAAGATTTCCCGGGTCGCTATGTGGGGAAATAACAAGGATTTCTTCAATCGGGGCTTCGATGGGTTCTGCGGTTTCTGCGGGCTCTTCGGTAGCGGGTGCTTCTCCACAACCCGCAGGAACCATTAGAGCCACTGCCAGAAGGAGGATTACCAGATATTTTGTCATTTCTATCTTCCTTTACTTGTTGTGAAAAGAATGAATTCTTCTCCACCCCTCTAATCCTGTATTCAGGAGAGCCACTGAGTCGGTGTGATATTCAAAAAACGCGTGCCCCCTGAACTTGAAAAAGAAAATACTTCATGAGAGTAACACGGTCAACAGCAACAAATAGCAACCGGAAGATCATGTGCGGTATACTCTTCGGCCGCACAAATGGTGTTGTTCCTGATCTGCCTGTTGTACCGCGTTAATAGCCCGCGACGACAGAAATAGAATGCCCGTTCAATTTACCTGAATAATCTCTTCCACAACGAAGTAGACATCGTACATTCTTGCATCAGAAGATCTCCAGAGCAACTCAGAATCCTGTGTTTCCATGGAGAGCAAATAGATGAATATGGTCATTCTCCTCTGATCATTTATGGCAGAGATACCATTGTACCATGTCCAGGTTCCATTGATCTGCATACGGTTGAAGTCCAGAGACGTCCATTTGCCCTCAACAGCCCTGCCGCACAGAGATGCTGGTTCCATGATGAAGCTTCCGTCACAGTAGAACTGAAAAACTGAAGATCCATCTGTGAAAACGAACTGACCTTCCCGCTGAATGATTTCCTGTATAGAAGGCAATTCTTCCCCTGCAGCAGTGACCATAAAGATCACAGTCATGAAAACTATACTTACCATTTTGAAACTCCAAATCTGTTTTACACCACTACGCAGAGTACACCAGGCGGCATTATTTATTCCAGCACCTGGTGAGTTGCTCGAATTACATAGCTTATTGTTTTCAAGATACAGCGGAGGGGCTTATACTCGCGATTGAATCTGAAGAACTTGTATTTCGCTGATACCGCGAATACACTTCCGCAATGGATGGCTTGCCCGGTTTCATTAAGTGTTCATTGCTTTTTGGAAAGTGATTTTGTATTGTACAGTTTGTTGCGTATTTAGCCGGATAGTTCGTAATAGTAGATCATTACTTGGTATTACGTTATCTATTACGGTCAGTTACAATTACTGCTTCTAGAGGAGAGCGCCTAAGATGTTAAAAGTAATAATTATTATGCTTTGTGTTACTGTTATGTCAGTAGCAGGATCAATTCAATTCAGATGGAACGCTGCTCCTCCGGATGTTCAGATAGACAAATTCGCTGGATGGGATGTTCTCAGCGTAGAGGGTGGTATGCCTGCGTTTGCCAATGGCTACCCCAATCTGCCTTCGGTGTCCCGCTGTTACGTGATACCTCAGGGAACAACAGTTACCGATGTTGAGGTGCGGCATATTTCCACTGTGAGTCTCGGTCATGGGTTTCTTCCCGCTCCGGTGATGATATTCCTTCTCGACAGAGACGCGCCCGAGTTATCAGATTACACCGATGCTTCCTTTGAAGACCTTGGGTATTCATTTCCCGCTTCCTCCATTGTGGGATTCAAAACTGGCACTAAAACCGGATTTCGCCTGGGCAGTTATTCCTTTGTTCCATTTATTTACCATGCGAACACTGGAGAACTTCTTCTGATTACCTCCGCGGACATTTCCCTTATTTACGAAACAGATCCTGATGCTCCTGTGTACAGTTTATCCGAGGGGCAGGTTGAGCTTGCAAAGAGAGGGCTTGCAACTTTTATTGACAACCCTGAGATGCTTGATTCCAGGGCTCCTTCCCAAAGGTCTGAAACCGACGATGATGTTGAGGTGATAATTGTTGGTTACAACCAGCATTCAGAGCAGCTTGAGGATCTTGTCTCATTTCACAGCACACTGGGGTATAATGCCGAGAGCGTTACGATCCAGTGGATAATGGCAAATGTCGAGGGCTACGATGTTCCCGAAAAGATGCGTAATTACATCAAGAATCTTTATGAGGAGCAGGGGCTGCTATTTGCTGTTATCGCTGGTGATTACGGCGCCTCAAACAGGTTGTCCATGCTTTGCGCGCCCCACAGAGTTCCTCCTATGTACACAACTGCGGATCTTTACTTCAGTGACCTGGACGGTAGCTGGGATGCTGACGGTGATAATAAATACGGTGAATCCAATGATGAAGTTGACTACTACTCTGATATCTATGTTGGGCGCTACCCCGTCAAACCGGCAGAAGATGAAGTGTTTGATGTGATGATAGACAATGTAACAGAATATCATTTCTCGCCTGTATCCGGTGAATGGCAGAAAAGAGCTCTGCTGATTGGCGGGTGGTTTAACAGTGAGGAGCCGGAGGCGGAATGGGCATTCGGCAGTAAGTATTGTGATACTGTTTCCACCTTTTTCCCGGCTGACTGGAGCTTTGACTCTCTTTGTGAAGATTCCACCGGATACTACCCCGATAATCAAATGGAGCTTTTTAACGAGGGAACATCATTCGTTGCTGTTTTCTCGGTGGGAGGTGCTTGGGGTTGCTACTGGGATTATACATTCTCGCCAATATTCAGTCTTGCCACCATTCCTGAAATGAGCAACCAGAACAAACTCCCCTGGATGATTCTTCCAATTTGTACTTATTCAGGCTATCTGGGGACAGAGTCATTTTCTGAAGCTGTTGTAGGTCATGAAGGAGGCGCTGCGCTGCTTGCTACCGCTCCTTCATCCACTGCATTCACAGGTACCACAGAGCCAGGTCCCAACGGCTGGACAGGAATTTATTTCTCTCACCTTTTATTTGAAGAAGAACTTGTTACATCCGGTGTTACACACGGGATTTCCAAGGATATGCTCTGGGCCAACTGGAACAGTTTCTATATTCCGCGGAAGGCTGAATGGGCTCTGCAGTCTATCAACCTGTATGGAGACCCGTGTGTTGTGTTCATTGATGCACCCGAGGGGGTAGAGCAGGGAGAAAGCTCATCGCTTTCAATCAGAGTTACTCCCAATCCGGTTTTTCAAAATATGAGCGTTCAGCTTCTGCTTCCTGAAGCTTCAGCTGTAGCTGTCAGAATCTACGATATGACAGGCAGGTGCGTTCTCCCGGTTGAAGAAAACGTTTTTGCAGCCGGTGAGCATTCTCTTGGTTTTGATGTGTCTGGCCTTTCGGCAGGTATGTATGTGATTCGGGCTAATGCAGGTGGAGTAAGTTGCAGCAATAAGTGTATCATTCTGGAATGATGAGGTTTCTTCTTAATGTGTGTTTTGCCCTGAAAGAACAGGCTGCTTGATAAAGAACCGGAAGAATCATGAACCCGATCAGTTAAATCAGGCCTGCTTGACGGGTTTCATTGCAGCGTTAAGTTTATCGAGCCACCCGGTTGCACCAATCCTTTTGAAGATATCCGTAGCTCTGGTGAAGCTCTCAAGAGCCCTGGCTCCATCTCCTGCTTTGTTGAACATAAGGCCCTGGTAGTAATAAACTTCACCAGTGCTTAACTGCCTGTCAAATTTTCTGTGAACAAGTAGTGATTTGTCAAAGGCAGTGGTGGCATCGTTCCATCGGTTCTCTTGCGCGGCCAGCCTTCCTGAAAGCAAGTAAGCAGATGCTTCCACCGTATCGGAATCCAGTTCGTCAACCAGTTGAAAAACATGTTTGAGTGTCTTTGCGGTCTTTGCCGGATTATTCCTGTCCAGGTGAAGAGAAGTGGAACTGATAAGGATTTCGGCAAGCAATGATTTAGAATTAATCGATTGCGCGATTGAGAGAGCCTTTTCGTAGTACTCTTCAGCATCAGGCAAATTTCCTTTGCTCAGAAACAGATCTCCCAGTGCTACAAGGCTTTCTGTCTCAGTCTGACGGTCGCTGATATCTTTGGAAATTCGAAGTGAACGAGTACAGTATTCAAGTGCGGTGTCATAGTTGCCAAGATCGCGGTACAGGGTTCCGATATTATTGCAGGCCATTGCCTCGACTCTGCGAGTGCCGGTGTCTTCTGAAATATTCAGCGAGTCCTTGTAGTTGCCTATTGCCTTTGAGTACTCACCAAATCTTACATAAATTATTCCCATGTTGTTAAGAACACTTGCTTCAAGCTGTCTTGCGCACATATTTCTGGATATTTCCAGCGATTTTTCGTAATACTCCATGGATTCCTTATTGTCGCCGGAACTTGAGTGAATAAGCCCGATATTGTTGAGTGCTTTCGCTTCAGAAATAGTATCTCCGACTGTCTGCATCAGCTTCAATGCTCGAAGATAAATATCAAGTGCTCTGGTGTAATCATCCAGGCTCCAGTGGATAATGCTGATATTGCTAAGTGTTTTCGCTTCAGTTTGTTGATCCCCCGTGCTTTTTGCGATTTTGAGAGATTTCTGATACAGTTTCAGGGCTGTTTTGTATTTCCCAAGATACCAGTTAGCGATACCGATACAGTTGAGACAGGTCGCTTCCCCCTCTTTGTCGTCAAGTGAACGACAGATTTCCAGAGCAATTCCAGCCATTTCAATAGTGATGGCATAGTTCGATATTCCAAAGTGAGCCTTACAGAGCAGAATAAGGCTGTCAGCTTCCAGTTTCTTTTCACCAAGCGAGCGGGAATTGCTGACAGCGCATTTTAAGTCTTCCATCGCTTTTTCACTGTCTCCGACCAGATCCAGTACAGATGCTCTCTTCATCAGGACCTTGATCTCAGTGATCCTGCTATTGGTATTGTCTTCAGGAAGACACTCAAGAATTTTTCCATAGAAGTTTATTGCGTCCCGGTTCGCGTAGGCGTCCTTTGCCTTGTCTGCGGCAATCATGCCGTATTCAACAACTTTTTCGTGATCAGAGCACATATAGAAATGATGTGTTAACTCCTCAATCACTTTTTCCGTACAATTCTCATGAAGTATTTCCAGTGCATTCCCAACTGTTTGGTGATAGAGCTTTAATCTCGCAGTACTCATCCGCTGGTATATTGTTTCTCTAACTACATCCTCTGTAAAACGATACCGATCTCCTTCGCATTCTTTCAGCAGTCTAACCCCCAGAATCTTATCCAGCAGATCAAGCAGATGACCTTCATTCCTCCCGGTCATTAGAGGAAGTAATTTGAAATCAAATTCCCTGCCGATTACTGAAGCATATTCCAGAAGTTCGCATGCCCGGTGACCCATCATTCCCATTTTTCTATCAACCACGCCCTTGACCGAGTTGGGAATAGTTATCTTTTCATTCATGTCATAGCTTGCGTTTTCATCTTTCCATGTAAGTGAGTTATTCAACTCCAGTGATTTCATGAGTTCCTCGATAAACAGCGGATTCCCTCCGGTTTCCCTGTAGATAAATGCAATCAGCTCGGGCGATGGAGAGGCATCCAGAATAAGTGAAAGCATACGGGCGGTATCAGCCTGGCCAAGAGGTTCAAGTTCAATACCATCAAAGAGATTCTCTCTGTTCAAAGATTGCAGGACATTCTGGAAAGAATCAGATTGAGCTTCTTCTATGCGGTAAATAAAAAAGAAAAACACAGGATTTCCGCTGAGCGTTCTGATCAGGTAGCTGAAAAGTTCAAGAGAGTTTTCATCGGCCCAGTGAATATTGTCCAGGCACAGAAACAAAGGGGAATCCGAGGCTTGCGCGATAAGAAATCTGCAAACACCTTCAAAAAGTCTGAACTTATCTATCATGAATACACTGTTTTTATCGGGTTTTTCCATTTCCTCAGCCAGTTCGGGCAGTATTTTCAGTAATTCGATCTGAAATGCAGTTGGAATATTGATCAGACTTTTCTTCCCTTTTTTTCTGATCACGCTCCGGATTATTTCCCTGAACGGATAGTAAGGTATTGACCTGGTTGTTGGGGACAAAACGCTTTCAAGGTAAACCACATCCTCATAATCGGGATCACTGGCAATTTCATGAACCAGTCTTGATTTACCCACTCCAATTTCTCCGCTTACGTTTACTGCCCTTATGTTGTCTTTAGCCTGAAGGGTGACAACACTCTTAATCTGGGCTACAAAGTCGTCTCGACCGATCAATTCTCTGGTGGGAGTGATTATTCGTCGGTGCTCTTTACTGAGTGCGCCGATTCTGTCTCTGCCGTTTCTTTTTGCGCTGTATAGACGATTGTCGGCAGTGTTGAACATTGTAAGCCAATCCTTCCCGTCAGACGGATAGGAAGCAATGCCAATACTGTACGTGAGTCTGATTTTTGCGAATTCTCTGGAGCGGCACTGCTCCAGAAAGCGGGAGGATATTCTTTCTGCATGCTTGTATTCCGTGTCTGGAAGTATGCAGATGAACTCGTCTCCGCCATAGCGGAATACAGTATCGTCTTTTCTCAGCATTTCTTTCAGAAAAGCAGCAACGGCCTTGAGAACTGTGTCCCCAGTGGAATGACCATAGGTGTCATTGATATTCTTGAAGTGATCCAGGTCAATAATAACAAGAGACATTGGAGTCTTGTCACGGTTTGCTTTCTGGATGTACTGAAAGAGTTTTTTTGTCAGGTAGCGACGATTATACAAACCGGTGAGATCATCAAAATACTCAATGCCGAGTTCACTTGTTCCTGATTGCATATTGCTCCCCGGAAAAAGTCCTGAAGATAATTATACTGCAATCCCGCCTAGAGGAAAACCTGTCAGATCAAAAGACATGTCATGAATAAATGAGAGTATTGTAAAGCAATTAGAATTTCAGTGTTGTATGAGAGATGAAGCAGGATGGCAAAGATTTGGGATATCGCAACTTCTCGGCAGGAATACTTGATGAGCGATTTTAAATAGATGTGATGCAGGTGAAGTATGCGTCAGGTGTTGCAGAAACAAAGTTTTTCTTCACGGAAGAGTCTTATGCATGTATCAACAACATCCTCATCGTACAGAATGCCCCGGTTTTTCATTATTTCCTCAAGAGCTTTATCCTTGCCGCGTGAGCTTCTGTACGGGCGGTGTGAGCACATTGCTTCCAGCACATCGACAACAGAAAGAATTCTTGCTTCAATACAGATTTCATCTCCCTTGAGACCCTTGGGGTAGCCTGAACCGTCCATCCTCTCCTGATGCTGCAAGACGATTTTTCCCACGGGCCACGGGAAAGTGATGGATTTAAGGATTTCCAGACCTGCCTGGGGATGAGTTTTAATCAATTGGTACTCTATATCTGTGAGAAGTGCGGGTTTACTGAGAATCTCCGCTGGAATTTTTATCTTGCCGATATCGTGCAGAAGACTTGCCACACGAAGTCCTTCAATCATTTCTTCGGGAAGGTGCATCTCTTCTCCGACTATGCACGCGAACCTTGCTACTTCTCGCTGGTGTTCCGCAGTGTACGGGTCTCTTGTGGCAACCGCAGAAGAAAGCGCGTCAACCGTTCCCTCAAGAGTTTTATTCAATTCGTCAAGGCTGTTCCTGATGTTTTCTTCCGCTCGTTTTCTGTTGGTGATATCCCAGAAAACTACCTGAGACGCGGGTTCTCCCTGATATGTTATCGGTATCGCTGTTACTTCAACATCAATCGATTTCCCGTCCAGTCGCAGAAACTTCTCCTCGATTGGTTCAGCAAATATACCATTCTTTTGACACTGCATAACACGGTCAAGCACAATTTTCCTGTAGGCAGGGTGAACAAAGTCAAATATCTTTTTCCCCAGAGCGTCTTCAGGGCGTTTAGCGGCCACAAGATCAAGACTTGCCTTGTTGGCATAGACGATTATCCCGTTAACATGAACAACAATCGCTGCAGGATTGTGGTCAAGCAGGCGACGGTATTGCTGCTGTGATTCCCGAAGCGCTCTCTGAATTGATTTGCGTTCTGTGATATCTTCCAGAATGCCATCCAGGTACTGAATACTGCCTTCTTCATCAAGAGTGGGTTTGGATGTCAGGGAACCCCAGAATACTGAACCGTCTTTCCGTTTGAACTGGACCTCGTAACCTGGAAGCGAGCCTTTGCTTCTGAGATTGTTGATGTACCGTCTGCGATCCTCGGTATTCAGGTAACAAGAAGATACCTTTGCTTTAAGCATTGCCTCAGGGGTCTCGAAGTTGAACATTCTTGCAAGCGTCGTGTTGACGGAGAGGAATGTTCCATCCTGTCCGGGAGTTGAGCGGAACACCCCAACTGGCAGGTTTGAAAGAAGAGAACGGTAACGCTCCTCAGAGGCTTTCAACGCTCTCTGAGATCTCTTTTCTTCGGTGACATTTCTACCGAAACTCAGCGTTCCGGTAATTTCTCCGTCTGTATAAACCGGAAATGTCTGAACTCGGAGTTCGACTGTGTTTTTGCTTGATGAGAGTATTCTGACTTCATATTCGTTGGTATTGCCGTTCAGTGTATCAATGAAAATTTCTTTTACCCTGTCAAGATCATCCGGGTGAACAGCAGGTGAGAAATCCTTGCCAGCCCAGTCGGAACTTGTTTTAGCGGAAAGTTCTTCGGCGTACTTGTTGAAGAAAACGAAATTACCTTTCCTGTCCAGTTGCCAGATCATTTCTCTTGCGTTTTCGACAACAGTTCTGTACTTCAGCTCTGATTCCTTGATGCTTTCTTCTGCCTTCTTTCTTTCTGTTATATCCTGAATAAGTGAAAGAATGTTGATTACTGATCCGTCCGGCTTTCTTGTGCATCTGCTAGCTATACTTACATGAATAATACTGCCGTTCATATGGAACAGACGTTTTTCAAGTTTGTAGTCGTCAATCTCACCGGAGATCACCCTGTGAAGAGCATTAACATTAGTCTCAAGATCATCCGGGTGGGTCAGCTCTGCCCATTTTGTTTTCAGCAGTTCATCCTTGGAGTAGCCAAGCATATTGCAGAGATAGTTGTTGACTGCAAGAATATCCATCTTAATTGATGTAATTGCCATGCCGATAAGTCCAAGCTCAAAATAGCTGTTGAACTGCTCGTCATTCACGGGTCATTCCTTCCTTTTCCAGATCGCTTCTGTCCTGTTCAAGCAACACGGTTGAACTTGGCAGCTTTGCACACAACAACTTATACACCTAAAGCTAACCGTATCAGGTAGAGTCCGCAAGCCCTTGCCGTGCCGGAAATATCTGAGCTTCGGGTCATGCCGGAATTCAGTCTCCCTTCCTGCCCAGAGCGGAAGACCTGCATTGGCAATATGCAGGTATAAGGTGGAAGGCTGTTTCCGGATTGTCCTCAGGCATGATGTTATCATTGCAATCAGTGTTATGTTATTTCGAATTGTTACTGTCTGGAATATTTAGAATGAGTACATCACAAAGAGCGGGAAATGAGATGCGCAGAGAAACCGGATTTGTGACCATAAGGGCATACGCCGAGTTGAATGACTTTCTGCGAAAGGAATGGTGGCAACGGGAGTTTTCCTGTTCTCTCACAGGAGGCAACAATCTTAAGCATATCATTGAGTCTGCCGGTATTCCCCATACAGAGATTGAACTGATTCTGCTTAACGGATTGTCTGTGGGGTTTGATTCCACAGTAGAGACAGGGGACAGGATCAGTATATATCCTGTATTTGAAAGCGTTGATATTTCTTCTGTAATTGCTCTGCGACCTGAACCTCTCCGGAAAACCGCTTTCGTTCTGGATGTGCATCTTGGAAAACTGACTAAGATCCTGCGCCTGCTGGGGTTTGATACGGAATTTCCCGGAGATGTTCCCGATGAGGAGCTTGCAAGGATATCAGCGGAGGAGGGGAGGATACTTCTAACCAGAGACAGGATGCTGTTGAAGAGGAATGAGGTAACGCACGGATGTTTTCTGCACAGCCAGAATCCTGAGGAACAAGCCGGTGAAATACTTGACAGGCTTGATCTGAGAAAATGTGTGAAACCTTTCAGCAGATGTCTCAACTGTGGCGGGTGTCTGGAACCTGTGGACAAGGGGGTTGTACTGCACAGGCTTGAGCCGCTGACCAGAAAGTACTACAAAGAATTCAGCATGTGCTCAATATGCAGCAGAATCTACTGGAAAGGGAGCCATTACGATGCCTTTATCAAGCTTCTGGAACGCCTTTTATGAAGTTGTTTAGGCAGATGATTAAATGATCCTTGATGACCTTGCTGTTTTTGCTGTGGGCCGCAGGCATATTCAGGTGACATCTCCCGGCATGAGCGTGACCGATAATACAGCATAGGCATAAAGGAAGCTGCACAGCTGCTCCAACCTTCGCGGATTATTGTCAGTCACACCCCTGGCTATTTCTGAATCCATTCAGGCAAATGAAACGCTGCCGGAAAACTCATTGACAGTTGCAAGTGGTACAGTTACTGTATCAGTCATGGCGCGATACATAATCGTACTCAAACTGATTCAGTTCACACGGGACAGTTTGGATGCAGATGAGTATTTATTGTTAGATGAACCAGGGTTTAGGGTAGAATCAGGTCATTTCCGGAGGAGGGTTATTGTGAAGGTCTCGAAAGTACTGATACTGTTGGTTGCGCTGACACTGTTTGCTGCTGGCGGCTGTATTGGAAGTGATAGTATTGACGACGCCGGGGAAAATACCTCTGGCACGGATGCTGAACAGCAGGACGTGGATGTCGAAATCTCAGCATCTACTGAAACATCTTCATCTTCTGAAGAAGATTCAGAGTATGATCCGCTTCCAACCGATATAAACTACGATAACCTGGACGCAGGTATCCCCGAGGGTTTCCCGGATGTGATTCCAGTTTACGATCCTGCAACAGTTCTTGGAGGTATTGGGCAGGATGCAGGCGGAACAATGATCTACAATCTTGTTCTCGGCACCGACGACCAGATTTCAGATGTGGCTGATGTTATTGTCGGCAGCGTTGAGAACATAGATATGAGCATTGCCGTTGAAGGCTCAACATTGCTTATGGGATATATGGGTGACTGGGATTACACAATCACCATTGATAATGGTGAAGCTGACGGATTCACAACAGTGATTACTTACTCCATTGTTGAAAGACAATAAACAACAGCAAAGTAATTTCTGGAATGATACGGCAAAAGCTGGCTGGTATGATAGAAAATACCAGCTACGCTTGCAAACGGTCATCAACACTGTTCATTGATACCGAGCCAGACTTGCTTCTTTGGAATTGTGCAGTTAAGAACTGTGACCTGCTTTTTCCCCTCTCGCTACTTCAACAGTACCATTCGTCTGCTTCCGGAAGTACCACTTCCTGCTCTCAGATGAGAGAAATAAACACCGGAACAGACAGGTTGGCCGTTTTCATCCGTTCCGTCCCATGAAACGCTGTGCTCTCCGTCAGGAAGCACTGAATTGACAAGGGTTTTCACTATACGTCCGCTGATCTCGTAAATCATCAGCTCCGTATTACCCATGGACTCATTTGTTGTGAAGGAGATTGCGGTCATCGAATTGAAAGGGTTGGGAGAGTTCTGATGCAATTGATTAGCGGGAGGTGTATTCCCGTTTGCTTCTTCTTCAACACAGGATTGTTCTTCTTTCTTCAGTAAAAAAACATCTCCTGTCATAATTGTGATTGAATGAGTTCCCGGTTGCAGAATCAGTGTTTCAAAATTACCATTATCATCTATGGGAATTAAGTTAGTCCACTCGTATTCAACATCAATATAGAAAGAATAGATCGTAGAATCAGATTCTGTCCAGACAAATTGAATATCATTCTCGGTTTCCAGGTCAAAGTAAGTGTATCCGTAATCTCCGTTAGCCTCATCGTGAAAACCATTTTCACCGATGAACACGGCTCTGTGTGAATCAATGTTTTCCGCTAATAACGCATAGCTGTAATAATTCTTCCGAATGTGATTAAACTCGCTTGACGGTTCTCCACAAAGCGAACCGTCTCCGATCAAGCCCATTGAATTGAATACTGAACCGGGATTTCCTCCAAAGCCATGCCACTCCATTAAATTGTTCCAGAACAGTTTATCCAGACCGCTAGCGAAGTTCCACAAATAGCGTTTAACCAGACTTTCAGCTTGTTCGGATTTTGTCTGGAATGCCTGGTCGTCCGGTTGGTAACACCAGGTACCATGTTCACAGCTCCAGATATCTACGCTTTCATAACCATTATTATCTAAAATATCGCGATATTCAGGAATGGCCTGCATCCTATAGTTTTCTGCATTACCCCAGTGATGTATATCGATCACATCAAAAGGTATTTCCATAATGGCAAGTTCCTGAAGCGACAATTGTAAATATGGTTCAACCTGAAATCCGGCCGTTGGTGCAACAAGACATATTTTCGCTTCCGGATCAATGGAATGAATTGCTGATTCCGACAGAGCAACGATCTCTGCGTAGTCTTCCGGTAACAAACCGGCTTCCTGTAAAGCGGCTATTTCATTTCCAATCTGCCAGTATTTCACATTTACGTATTCGTTCAAGTCATTATTGCCATCACCGTTATAGCGATCAACAACAGCTATCAAGAAATTCTGCCAGTTATCAGGGTAGTCTAACGGATTCCTGAATCCGCCCTGTCCCATTCCAACATGAAAACAACCAAGCCAGTTAACATTGGCAGGACTATCGTAGATATTTGTAATCACACTATCGGGATTACTGAAAATATCCCAGACATAATTTCCATTCAGTTCTGGTTCTATTACTTCCCAGACAAGTTGCGTGTTTGAACGGGTCCAGTGCGCTCCCAGGTTTTCGAAATGCCCGTCAACCCAATTCCAGTAGTCTGAGTCGTCAAATTCCATTTGCCCCATAAACCAGTTGTATTCCAAGGCATAAGCTCCAAAAATCCCGAATCGAGAATCTTCATATTCCTGTGCAGAAACCGTTGCAGGCAGGATTGCTCCGGCAAAGAAGAATGTCCCTGTAATCAGAACCGTTGCTTTTTGTTTCCTTTTAGACATGATTTTCTCCTTTGCTGTTACTTCAAAAGTACCATTCGCCTGCTTTCGGAAGTACCATTTCCTGCTCTCAGATGAGAGAAATAAACACCGGAACAGACAGGTTGGCCGTTTTCGTCTGTTCCGTCCCATGAAATGCTGTGCT
>JAIOSV010000123.1 GCA_021107435.1 Candidatus Sabulitectum sp.
GTGAGCGAAAGTCATACCATCAGCCACCAGATGCTTGTTCCACGGGTCTGTCCTGTTGCCGGGATTCTCCCACCACGCGAATTCGCCAAGGCCAAGGGCGGCTCCTGCCGCGTCAATATCTCCGTCTCCGTCAAAATCACCGGGTGACACGGATTGAGTTCCCGTGAATGTGGAATCGATCACAACTTTCTCCCAGGTATCATTTCCCAGATTGTACCACACAGCGATCTGATGACACTGATTAGCCGCGCCCATGATATCCATCATGTCGTCACCGTCAACATCACATCCAATTACGCAGTGTACTCCGGGAAACAGCGGATCAACAACCACCGGATCACCGGCGGGGCCTGAACCATCAGTGTTCTTCCACAGCACGACCATGTCAGGTTCATCCATTCCACCAAGTACATCAGGATAACCATCCCCGTCAACATCGCTAATGCTGCAACCCAGGGCGCCATCAAAAGAGCCATTCAGCGGAATTGATGACCAGCTGCTTCCATTCAGGTTCCTGAACCAGATTACATGATCGGTTACAACAGACGCTCCGACCAGATCAATAAAACCATCCCCGTCCAGGTCCCCGGCGTCCATTCCCGCCAGCGGCACAACACTGTTAACCACTCTCTCAACGGTAGTGAAGAATGGAGTTGAACTCAGGCATATAATGCCCGGTACAGCAGTACTGGATATTCCCAAAGACTCCGAGAATCCATCTCCCCAGTCTGTCACCACCGATTCAAGACTCGCACCACCTGACCAGTCCGTCTGAACAGCCTCCCCGGCTGAGACAGTGAGACAGCAGATAAACACAAACATGATTGATTTCATTACAGCTCCTTTCTTTTCTGAATTCATCATATTAGTATAAGTATATACCAATGACTTCAATTTGGCAAATGTGTATGCTCCTTCTTCGATCGGAGGTGGTTGTGATATTCAGTGAGAACAGCATTAAAGCATTGACTGTCTTTGGGTTGAACAACCTGGAGGCCAATGTGTATCTTGCTCTGCTTAAGGAACCGGGCATAACAGGGTACAGGGTGGGGAAAAACCTCGGCAAAGCTGTATCCAATGTTTATCAGGCTCTGGAGTCCCTTGTAAAGAAAGGTCTTGCCATACTTCACTGCGAGGGAAAAGACAGGCGATACTCAGCAGTACCCGTGAAAGAGATCATCTCCCGATTCAAATCCGATCTTGAAGCAAAATCAACCAATCTGGAAAGAGAGCTGAAGAACCTTGAAGCCCCTCAGGTTGACACCAGCATTTACAGAATCGACAACCAGGCACAGCTCTTCAGTAAAATTGAAGCTCTCGTCAGTCAATCACGGTCAACTATTCTTCTAACCGCTGACCCTTTCCTGGTGAAACGCGTTCAACCCTCCATTGAGCAGGCAGCCGCAAGAGGCATAAAGGTACTGGTTCTTACATTCGAAGACATGGAACTGGCAGGCTGTGAATCCCTCAAGCTTACACCCGGCAAAAACGGCGCGTGGCCCGGCCACTGGATAGTAATGGATATAGACGGCATCCAGCATCTGATAGCTTTCTTTAAAAAACCTGATACCCTGACCCACGCCATCTGGTGCAATGATCAGTATGTATCCTACTGGATACACTTCGGTATGCTCGCGGACTTCACTCTGATGACCTTTTTTGAAGAAACTCATGAAAAAGACGAGTTCTCTGAAATTCGCAAAAGACTCTTCACTCTCTACAGCAGATACAACCACTCCCACCCGGATGTAAAAAGCCTTTACACCATCTTCGATAACCGCTCGTGATGATTCAGGTCTCAATATTTACTTAGCTCAGTCTATGTCAGACAGTACCGGGCTATTCCGTTGACAGCCATTCCAGAGCTGCCTCAAGCACCTCATCCCGTCCCGCCTGCAGACCCGCAACAGTGGGTCTCACCTCAACATCGGGAAGAATTCCCACCCGCTGTGTTTCGCTTCCATCCGGGTTGTAGACGCCAATGCCTGTGAATATTGTCCGCACTCCGCCAGGCAGTGGTACACTCACTACGTTGCCATCCGCTCCCGCGCTGGGGCTGCCGAATACCCGTGCCTGCGGCGCGAGTCTCCAGGCCATGGCGTGGAACTCCGCGCTGCTCAGTGATCCCTCATCTATCAGAACTGCCACCCTGCCCTGATAAGTTGAAGAATTTCCGCCCCCGGCATACTGAGGTTCAATCCAGAGGAAGGTACCCGGGTTACTGTGATCGGGAAAGGTCAGGTGGGTAAAAGCCATCTCTCCCGGCAGAATGAAATCAGCCACGCCGTACAGTGTAAACCCGGCCGGGTAGTCACGAAGATCGAGAATCAGACCTTCAACTTCTCTCAGTTCATCCTTCATCTCATCCAGTTCATCCACAGTAAACCAGGCTGCATACACATAACCTGCTCCATTCTCCATTATGGTATATGAAGCTTCACCCACTGCGGGCTGATTTGTAAGTTCCCGGTCCAGTTCGCTCCTCTCCATCCTGGACATGGTCACGATCCGCGTGTCATCGCCTCTCTGAATGGTAAGCGCAACAGACTCCGCGTTGCCTCTGAGAATTCGGCGACCAAGTAATTCATAAAGCGAGTTCTCTGTAGAACCATTCGCGTACTGGTACAGCTCTTCTACCCTGTCTGCGGCAGGCTGACCGTCAATAGCAGCAATCACATCACCCGGTTCAATTCCGGATGTAACCGCTGACTCATGGGTGTATCCCGCAACAACCCACTGATCTTCCACATACGCCAGCTGCAGCGGCGTATAAAGATTGCCGAAAAACTCTTTGAGAGCGTCAGGCTCACTCCAGATGCTTGCGTGTGAATCACCGATTAAAACGATGAGCTTCTGCAGGGCAAGCTGATAGGAGAGCGGAGTGTCGGCGGCGACAAGCACAGGAATGTAAGTATGAAGAGCATCATCCCAGTCACCGTCAATAGCGTAAATGTACGGGAAGAAGTACTCAATAATTCCCCAGTATCTGTAAAGAGCCAGCAGCCGGAATCCTGTATCAGGCATGTTCATATCCTCATACCCGCACTCGCTGAAAGAAGAGTACGGTGTCGCTCTCACATAGTAATGCCCCCCCTGATAACGCCCTTCATAGACTTTCCAGAGTGCGGCAGTCAGTGAAGAACCAAGTTCAGGGCCGTCAATCCAGCTCAGATCGGGACTCAGATGAATATCCTCTTCCGGCGCAGGCACAGCACTTTCTTCTACTGTTACCGGTTCAAGCCCCTCCACCAGAGCCAGAAGTGCCTGCTGTCGTGCCGACACAGTGGAAGCTTCAAGTACAGAGGGCAGTACACGCATCAGTGAATAATCCCAGTTGACATCTCCCCTGCCGATTTCCGGATGGTGGTACTTCAGGAAGGCCCATACCTTTCCCAGCAGCACCAGGGACTCTGTTTGAAAACTACTGACTTCAACAAAATCAAGTCCGGACCCAGAGTCGAACTCATGATCCAGCTCCGCTCCGGGCTGAGCGCGCTCCACAGCAAGATCAACAGGCTCGCCGTCAATCAGCAGTTCCAGATCATCCGCCCAGATTGTACCCGGTCCCACGAGATACACACTCACTTCCAGTGTGTCGCCAAAGTTGCTGTTCTCCATTGTTATCTCAAATCGCTGCCAGTCAGTGTCAGACTGCAGCTCTTCCAGATACATGTATTCACTGGATGCAGTTCCTCCCTGAGAATCGTACAGATCCAGTGACAGACCTGCATAGGAATCCTGCCCCATGTTCCTTGTGCGCAGATAACCGCTCAGAGTAACTGATTCGCCATGGTATGTGAAAGGAATAAACTGTGAAATACAACCCAGATAGTCACCACTCTCTGTGTACTCAATCCTGAAAGAGCGATCTCCGCTGTTTACCTCAAGAGAGTCGCTGTAGCCTGAATAGCCTTCTCCCCAAAAGATCCAGTTTACAGGCATCAGACCCTCATCATCCATAACTTCGAAACCCATATTCTCAGGACAAACAGACTCAGCACTGCCCCCGGCAGTCAGAGCAACAAGCAAAATCGGAACCAGCCGCAAAAAAGACATGAAGCCCCCAATCAATCAGCAGAAAATAAGTCAGAAATTACACTATCATTGTGATTATTCAGCCGGATTATAAGAAGAATCATCCCGCATCTGCAAAAAACAGATGGAGCAGCCTTTTTCTGCTGCTGTTATACTCCATTCGCCTCCCTGAACAGCTTTAAGAAGGTATCACTGGAACGCAGATTACGGCCGCAAACCGGACACCAGACCGTCAGCGGGATAATCATGACATGCCTGCATTTGAAGCACAGAACCATCGTATTGGCTGTATGGCTGATGCTTTTCTGCTTTACCCAGAATTCCGCCTGACATTTCAAGCACTTCAACCGCTGAGAGAGTTCCTCTGCATATTCCTTGCCGCACCCCGGACAACTGCCCCTGCCATCCCACTCCAGAGATTCCAGGTCGACGGGGCCAGCGTTGTTCGCGGCAAGCACCAACTCCCCGCAGTTTGATACAAACAGTTCATGCTGACTCATCCGGGTAATCGCATAGTTCATATTTGAAGATTTCCTGAGCTTCTCCAGGCACCCCTCCACGAAAATGTCAGAAGGTATTGTTATGTATTCACTGCAGTTGTTGCACGGGAAAAGCACTTTCCCTTTTGAGATACACTCACTCGCAATCCAGGCAAGAGTTCTACCTGTACTGGCTCTCTGCCCGCAAAACGGACAATCATGGGTTACTCCAGGGTAATTTCCCGCAGGTTTGTCTGCTGCCCCCTGAAGCGGTCTGCCCTTCGAATCGCTCAAATAGAATTCCATCATTACCCTCTCCCTGTCAGACAGCTTGAATACTGATTATCTGCCGCTTCTCTGTTTGTATTTCTTCGACATCCGCCTTTTCATTCTGTTTTCAATCAACTTCACATAACAATTCTTGAAAAGACTGATTACAGTATCATAATAGTAATCTTCGTCGAGCCATCCTTTCTGCTTCCAGTATTGATAATCACATGAAATCACGGAAAGAACAAAGCACGGGAGTAGAGACATACCTTTACAAAGAGCCCTTTTCAAGTCTCAGGTATGCGGGGATTTTGTTTATTGGATTCATCAGCCCGTTCACTGCATTGACAGGGCAGGATTACCTTTGGTAAGTTCCATGTTGCCAACAGCCAATTCAAACGGAAGATAAGGTAAGCAGCAGAAGGGAAATAGAGATGGAAAGACCTTTTATCACCAGACTGGCTAACGGAATGCAGCTTGTTTTTCTCGAGGACCACAGGTACCCCTGGGTTGAATTACTGGGAGTGGCCAGAGTCGGAGCGATTAACGAGGATGACGAGCACGACGGACTGTCTCATTTTCTTGAACACTTGCTCTTCAAGGGTACCGATAAACGCCGTACCGGCAGGCTCTCTGAAGATGTTACTGCCATAGGTGGGATGTTCAACGCGATGACAAGCCGTTCCTGGACCTGCTATACGATAGGTATCCCCCCTGAGAAGGTTCTTGAAGGAATTGAAATACACGCCGATCAGATACAGAACTCCACCCTTCCCGAGGAAGAGGTCAACCGCGAACGCTCTGTCGTTCAGGAAGAAATACGGATTTCCCTTGATAATCCCATCCGGTACAACAACAATAAACTCCTTAAACTTGTTTTCAAGAAACACCCTCTCCGAAAGACGGTTCTCGGCAGCCACAAGCTCATTGGGAGTGTTCCCAGAGACCGCATATACAATTACTACAAGCACCATTATGTACCGAACAACATGGCTTACATCGTGGTCGGTGACTTCAGAACAGAAGAGATTTTTCCTGTACTGGAAAAAGCCTGGGGTGATCTGAAAGCACAGGAAGTTAAAGTACCCGACCTATCCGAACCTCAGCAGACACAACCCCGATCGAAGGTTCTCCACGGCAGTATCGACCAGTCCGTCGCGGGTTACGGTACCAGAGTTCCCGGAGTCAACGACCCGGATTACTATGCTCTTCAGGTTATCAACTCATGCCTGACCGCCGGCAAATCATCAAAACTGTATCAGAGACTGATAACAGAAGAGAAACTCGCCTGGCAGTTGTACGCGCATGAGACATGTATTGCTGAGGATGGCTCTCTCGTGATAAACGCTCTCTGCGGAAAAGATTCCGATCCGCTTCGGGTACAGGCAATAATGATGGAGGAAATCCATCGACTGAAAACAACCGGCCCCACAGACAGTGAACTGGAATCGGCCAAAAATCGAGTCCTCGCCGGAAAAGCCCGTTTTGAGGAAACCTACTTCATGAAGGCAATCAGTCTCGCCGAAAATTTCGCAAAAACAGGTTTCCTGAAAGAAGATGAATTCGGAAAACGAGTCAGAGCATTGAACCGCAAACAGATAATCAGCGCGGCACGGACGCACCTGTCACTCGGTCATGGAGCAAACTGGTCTTTTTATCTCCCGGAGAAGAGCAGAACCATCGTCCCTGTTCTCACTGACAGAAAACTGTGGGACACCGGGCGACATAAAAAAACCGTTCACAAGCTGGAAAACGGCCTTCAGGTCGTGCTGATACCCGACCCGTCGCTCAATATGGTTTATTCCTCGATAATAGCTTTACCGGGCACCGCAGTTGAAAACCCGGAGGAAGCGGGAATTACCAACCTCACGCTTTCTTCCATGCTTCAGGGTACTGTTTCTCATCCCGACTGCGAATTTGATAAAGCCGCTGCCGCCATCGGTGCGGAGTTCAACAGTAAAGTTGCCGCTGAACTGCATCAGATCGGGGGATCCGTTCTACCGGAGAATCTCAACCTGTTTATCAATCTCTTCCATGAACTTGTCAGCGAACCGTCAATGACAGACAAAGCGATAAAGACAACTCGTGAAAAGACAAAGAAGGAAATACAGGCAAAACACGATTTCCCAATGCGGTATGCTTTTTCAAAAGCATGGGAAGTCCTCTACGGTCGCAAAGGATACGGACTTCCTGACGACGGGCTGATAGAAACTATTCCCGGTATTCCAGTCGGCAGAATAAGAGAATACCTGAATGATCTTCTGAATCCCTCCGAAGCCGTGCTGGTTTTCGCGGGAGATTTCGAAACGGATGACCTGATTGAAAAAGTCAAAGAAAAGTTCGGCAGAATGTCACACGGAAAGTCCGCGAAAAGATCAGTTGAAGTGTTTGCCTCAGACAGAGAGCTGGTTGAAACAAAGGAACAGTTCCAGACAATAATCGTTGTGCTGGCTCCCGGACTTCCAAAGGGTCACGAAGACCTGCCGGCTCTGACAATTGTAAACGAATTGCTTGGCGGATCCATGTCAGCCCGGTTGTTTAAGAACCTCCGCGACAGGGAAGGGCTTGCCTACGCGGTTCATTCGAGAATAGTAAGCCATTTCGGGACGGGCGGCTTCATGGCATATATCGGAACATCTCCTGAAAAGGAGAAACAGGCACTTGACGGTATGTTCCGCGAGCTAACCGGACCCGCCTCTGAAGGCTTTACAGAAGATGAGTTCCAGCATGCGAAAACACATTTTAACGGCATCTGGAAACGAACGGGAGAGAGTCCTGACAGAGTATTCAGCCGGGATTACGCACCAATGCTTTTCGGTCATGACGAGAACTTCTCCGAAAGATTCCATCAGGCTGTTATGCAAACCACTCTGAAGCAGGTGAATGAAGCTGCCGCGAAATACTTCACCATGGGAAAACTGTACACTTTCACATATCGCGCGATTCTGCCGGAAGACCCGGAGAAACGCATAAATGCATGAGCGAAGCAAAAGCGAGTGAATCTTCCGAACACCAGCTGTTGACAGAACTGAATTGTCTCCCGTATTTTTACTCAAGGCATAAAGTGAGATACTTTAGAAAAAAGCAGACAGGGAGAATATCATGCTGAGGACATTGATTACGGCTTCCATTCTTGTATGCGCATCCGCGTCATTCGCGGAAGTGATCTGGACAGATGATCTTGAAGATGGAGACATCAGCGACTGGACCATAACAGGTACAGCCAACTGGTCACTCTATGACAATGAGTTTCAGGCTCATTCAGGCGACTTCAGCCTGCAGTACAATTACCATTCACCGTGGCCGCATGACACCAGAATTGTCACTCCCGCGTTCACACTGCCGGCGGCAGGGGAATTCGACTTCACATGGTGGTGGAGCGGCAGTTACAACTACTTCGTCCAGCAGGATAATGGAGATGCCTTTACTGAAGTCAGAGATACCAGCGGCGGTGAATGGATCGTACTCTGGAGTGAAAATGACGCCGGTGTCTATACAGGTTTCGAATGGTATCAGCAGACCGAGATACTTGACAGCTCATGGTCAGGCAAGACAGTTCAGTTCGCGTTCCACATAATCGCGACAGATGCTCACTACTGGTACATTGATGATACTGAGTTGAGCTACACAACAAACGCGATTGAAAGAGTTACCTGGGGCAGCATCAAAGCCAGCATATAGAAATAACAGAAAAAAGCGGGAGTACCATTCTGAAGAAGAAAAAGCGACACCCCGTGCAGACATTCGTAAGCTCTGCACTCATTGTAATTGCCATTGGATACATCGTAACCGCCGCTTTCCTTTATCTGAATCAGAGAAAGTTTCTCTACTTTCCGCAACCCGGTGTACTCTACACCACTGAGCAGACAATTGAGATCCAAAACGGAAACATCACTCTCAGAGGCTGGGTGGTAAACGAACACAACGACGATGCCATCATCTACTTCGGAGGTAACGCGGAAAGACCTGAAGCAAGCCTGGAAGACTTCAAGCAACTGTTCAGCAACCATACTGTCTACATGGTCAACTACAGAGGTTACGGAGAAAGCGACGGCTCCCCCACCGAAACCGGTCTCTACGATGATGCAATGGCCATTTACGACCACATAGCACCGAACCACAACCACATAATCATAATCTCAAGGAGTCTCGGCACCGGCGTTGCCACCTACCTTGCCACAAACAGAGACATCCACAAGCTGATACTGGTTGAACCCTATGACTGCCTGGCGAACATAGCCCAGTCAATCTACCCCATCTTCCCAATGCAACTCATGATGAAAGACCGCTATGACTCCGCCGAAAGAGCGCCACGAATCACAGTGCTGACACTTATAATCAAAGCAGAGAACGACGAAGTAATCCCGGCCAGCTCAACAGACAACCTCACAGCACAATTCAGCAGAATCACCCCGCAGGTAGCAACCATACCGGCCGCCACCCACAACGACATACAGAGCTACACCCGGTATTACCTGCTGATCAGGGATTTCGTGGCCAGTACGGAGTAACAGCAGCCTATCTGATAAGTACCACTCTTGATGAACAGGGCAGAGTGCCGTCTC
>JAIOSV010000111.1 GCA_021107435.1 Candidatus Sabulitectum sp.
ACATACTGCTGAAGATGGCAAATGCCGTAAAGAAAAATACATAATCTTGATGAGAATATTTCTGTTGGCTGCGAACAAGAGGTTTTGAGATATTTTCTCTTGTTCCTTCAGAACGGTAGCAGTAGTTGACAAAGTGTATCCCACGGGCTACATTTGATTCATGATTGAAGTACGCAAGACTGAGACTTTTGCAAAATGGCTGAATTCGTTGCGGGACATTCAAGGCAGGGCTCGAATACTGGTTCGCATTGAGCGCCTTATTGCTGGGAATTGCGGCGATGCAAAACCTGTAGGGAAAGGTGTTTCAGAGTTGAGAATAAGGTATGGCCCGGGTTATCGGGTGTATTACAGGAAACAAGGAAACCGAATAATTATTCTTCTCGCTGGTGGAAATAAAGACACACAGGACAAGGACATAAAAACTGCTTTGCTGCTTGCAGAGAATCTTTAGGAGTGTATTATGAAAAAAACTGTTACTTCAAGGTACGATGTAGCTGAGCATCTTCGTTCGCCTGAAGAAATGGCTGCATACCTTGAAGCATGTTTTGAAGACGAGAATATGGATGCAGCTTTCATTGCAAAGGCTATTGGAGATATCGCCCGAGCCAGGGGAATGTCTCAGGTGGCCCGGGATACAGGACTCTCACGCGAAAGCCTCTACAAAACCTTTTCCGGTGAAAGAAATCCAAGGTTTGATACGATACTGAAAGTCATAAGAGCTTTAGGGTTGGAACTGCATGCGAAAGCTGCTCACGCAACCGGAACAACAGTTTGATTGACATATTTCCGTTTGCTGTTGATAAAGCTTGCAGTGATACAATGCGAATCGGAACTCAAACTTATCGAATGCTTAGAATAAAGCAAGAGATGTAGGTATATTAATACTTATTGTGATTCTCTGTATTGTAAGAAAAACATGATAGTATTTCTTACAAAAATGGCTATGGATATAGATTGTAATGTAATGCAAAGCAGTGAAATACATACTTTGTTTAAGTTACCTGGTTATGCTGCTGTTAAAGATTTACCGTTGTTAGTAGAAGCGAGGATAATTGATGAATATGCTGCAAGTCTGTAATAACTTAATACTATGGAGGAATTGGAAACCTTGAAAGAGAGTGTGTTATGAAAAACAGTCAACTCATAATCTACAGGGCTGAAGACGGAAGAATCAAAATTGAAACGCATTTTGAGAATGAAACTGTATGGTTAAGTATTGACCAGATCGCTGAACTGTTTCAAAAATCCCGTTCTACGATAAACGAACATATTCTTAATATTTACAGAGAGCAGGAGCTTGAAAGAGAATCTACCAAGAGAAAAATCGGAATTTCCGATTTTTCCACCAAACCAACCAATTTTTACAATCTTGATGTGATCATTTCAGTGGGTTACAGAGTAAAATCTCATCAGGGAGTGCATTTCAGAAAATGGGCAACAGCACTTATTAAGGAGTATTTAAGAAAAGGCTTTGCCATGAATGATGATCTGCTGAAAGAAGCGGGGGGCGGCAATTATTTCGAAGAATTACTGGCGCGTATTCGTGATATTCGCTCATCTGAAAAAGTGTTTTGGCGTAAGGTGTTAGATGTTTATGCAACAAGTATAGATTATGACTCACAAACGGAGCAATCTATGCTTTTTTTCAAAATGGTTCAAAACAAAATGCACTGGGCAACTCACGGAGAAACAGCAGCGGAAACAGTTTACAAAAGAGTGGATGCTTCAAAAGAGCATCTCGGACTAACTAATTTCCAAGGAGTAATCCCCACAAGAAAAGAAGCTGAAACTGCTAAAAATTATCTTGAAGAAGATGAATTGAATACTTTGAACCGAATGGTAACAGCTTATCTTGAAATTGCAGAAATTAAGGCGTTAGACCGCACGCCAATGTATATGTCAGATTGGATTAAACAGTTAGACTCTTTTCTAAAAATGACCAATAAAGAAACTTTACAACACTCAGGAACTATCAGTCACCAGGAAGCAATAGAAAAAGCTCACAGCGAATACGAAATTTACAAAACAGAAATAGAAAATAAGATCACCCAAGTTGAAAAAGACTTTATAAGGCAATTAGAGAGCAAAACCAAAGATTTGAAGCTTTGAGAGGTATTAGTGATATTCCTGAATTGCATGTGAAAGCTGCTCATGCAACCGGAACAACTGCTTGAATGAGATATCAAATTTAAGTTTCGAAAATCTGTGCAAATTAATTGATTTGCTGAGAACTTGTTTTGTAAGGAATAATATGTAATATTTCTTACAGAATTAGGAGGAGGTGAGTAATGCAATCTATACAGAATCAGTTAATTAGTAGGATTTATGGAAGAGGTAGGGGTTGGGTATTTACCCAAAATGACTTTAAAGCTATTGGAAGTCGCGAAGCTGTCGATATTGCATTATTCAGGCTAAATAAAAAGAATACGATCAGGAAGGCAACAAGGGGGGTGTACTACTATCCCGAGATAGGGAAACTGCTGGGCAAGGAATTACCTCCCGATACTGATCAGATAGCAAGAGCAATTGCCAGGAGATACTCATGGCGGATTCAGATTACAGGTATGTCTGCACTGAACTATTTCGGGCTGACAACACAGGTGCAGGGAAGAATTACATATTTGTCTGATGGACCCGGCAGGAAATTCGAGTTTGCCGGATTCAGTATTCAATTCAGAAAAACAGCTTTGAAAGAATCAGGTTTCAGGCTGCGGGAAACTGGTCTGATGGTGCAAGCCATCAAAGCACTTGGAGAAGAAAGGATTGATGAGGCTGTAATTTCTGCTATTAAGGATAAAATCAATCCTGTTTTGTTTAATACCATTCTTAAAGAATCTCAGTCTGTTGCCCAGTGGGTTTACGATGTTGTAAAAAGAATCTGCATCAAGGAAGAAGTATGCGAAAAGTAGCTGTGATGGATACTGAATCCCGCCGTGAGCTTTTTCTTGCCACAGCGGCGGTTAGAAACATCGCACCGATAGCAATTGAGAAGGATTTCTGGGTTTGTTTTGTTCTGAATGAGTTGTTCTCATCCGAGTTTCTTAGAAGTAAGCTGATGTTCAAAGGGGGAACTTCTTTATCAAAAGTGTACGGGATAATTGAAAGGTTTTCAGAGGATATTGATCTTGTTCTCAACTGGAATGAAATTCTTGATGATGATCCCAATGCACCCAGGTCGAAAAACAAGCAGGATAAGTACAATAAGAAAATGGATGTAGCTTCCCAGGCCTATGTCGCTCATATAATTCTACCGGAAGTAGAAAAGCTTATTGGTCATGTTTGCAGTCAGGAGATTTTTGAAAAAGAACCGGATTCTATTCAGATTACTTACCCCAGTTCATTCTCAAGTGAATATATTTCTCCTCGTATAAAGCTGGAGATTGGTGCTAAGGCTTCCTGGGTTCCTAATAGATCATACACCATTACATCGTATGCGGCAGAGGAATTTCCTGAAGTATTTCAGAATGCTGTATTTACTGTTAATGTTGTTTGCGCACGGCGTACATTCTGGGAAAAAGCTACAATTCTTCATCAGGAAGCTCATCGACCTGCCGATAAGATTCAGCCTGCAGGTTATTCCAGGCACTACTACGACTTAATTAAACTGAACGCTTCTCCAGTAAAAGAAAATGCAATGAATGATCTTCAGCTACTTAAGGATGTTGTTGAGTTTAAACAAAGATTCTATTCTACCCCATGGGCAAGGTACGATCTGGCTATCCCTCCCACATTCCGACTGGTTCCAGAAGAGGATGTAAGGCAATTACTCCTTAAGGATTACAAGGGAATGCAGGAAATGTTTTTCAGCGAGATTCCTTCCTTTGATGAAATACTCTTCAAGCTATCTGAGTTGGAGATAGAAATTAATACTATTGAGGGTTACAGGTGATCCTCATAATGTTTTCTTGCATATTGAAACAGCCATCTCGGATATTCTTAAGACTGCTATTAATCGAAAGATCCATGGGAATTATTTCTATTATTTGCGGAAGTGATTTACAGTGAGTTCTATGCCGGTTGTTGCTCTCGGGTCGGATTTCCTAACTGCTTTTGCCGGAATTACCCGTAAAAAGCAGGGCATAGTCAGGGAATTCATTGGTAAGTTCACACGGGATCCCCGAGCAAGTTCAATCAACTATGAGAAGATAAGAGATGGTGGTGATCATCTTTTTTCAGTGCGGATAGACAAGGCATACAGAGGGATAGTTCACAAACCATCTTCCGGAAGTACATACATTCTTCTGTGGGTGGATCACCACGATGAAGCGTACGCCTGGGCAAGAAGACACAAACTGGCAGTACACCCTGAGACAGGAAGCCTTCAGGTGCTGGATGCAAAGGTTGTCAAGCCTGGTGCTTCGGTAGAGAAAGGCGGGGAAGATGTTGTTCTTCCTGCCTTATTCAGGAAACTGAAAGACAGACACTTGAGGGCTTTTGGTGTCCCTGATGAGATGATTTTATCTTTGCGGGAAATTCATTCTGAATCGGAGCTTGATACTCTTGCAGGCAGTCTTCCAGAGGAAGCATTCGACTGCCTGCTGATGTTTGTTGCAGGGTATTCTGTAAAAGAGATACTGGACGAAATCACAGAGCCAGAGCCGGAGCAGGTAGACACTGCTGACATTCAGAAAGCTTTGTCTCACAATGATTCCCGGAGACGGTTCTGGGTGGTTGATAATGAGCTGGAGCTTGCCGCCATGCTGGAATCACCTCTGGAGAAGTGGAGAGTATTCCTGCATCCCAGCCAGAGAAGACCTGTAGAAAGAGATTGGAACGGTGCTGTCAGGGTACTGGGTGGAGCGGGTACAGGAAAAACAGTGGCAGCGGTTCACAGAGCAAAGTGGCTTGCAGAGAACAGGTTCACAGGTGTCAATGACAGGTTGCTGTTCACCACATACACTAAGAATCTCGCTGAAGATATTCGAGCTGCGCTTGAATCAATAACAACTCCGGATGTAATGAAACGAATAGAAATAGTGAACCTGGATGAATGGGTGTTCAACTTTCTTAAAAGGAACCACTACGGTTTTTCACCGGTGTACGGCAATGATGCAGATGAGTTCTGGAAGCTGGCTCTGGCACTTGCTCCGGAGGGCTTCGATGATTCTTTCTTTCTTGAAGAGTGGGGCAGAGTAATTCTTCCTCAGGGAATTGATACTGTTTCAGAGTATCTCCACTGTTCCAGACAAGGCAGGGGAACCCCTCTTTCCAGAAAGCAGAGAAAAGCTGTATGGCCTGTCTTTGAGGAGTTCCGCACAATTCTTCAGAGCAGATCACTGCGTGCACCGCTTGACGCTATGCGTGACGCCAGACACATACTGGATTCAAAACCCGGCTTATTGCCATACAATGCAGTTGTTGTGGATGAAGCCCAGGATATGGGTCCACAGGAATTCATGCTTATAAATGCAATTCTGAACGGGAAAGCGGAAAAGAACAGCCTTTTCATCGCAGGTGACGCACACCAGCGGATCTACCGCAGGAAAGTTGTTCTGAGCAGAACTGGAATCAATATACGAGGCAGAAGCAGGAAACTGAGAATCAACTACCGAACCACCGAAGAAAACCGCAAATGGGCGGTGGCACTTCTTAAGGGCTTGTCTTTTGATGATCTGGACGGCGGGGTAGATACTCAGGACGGTTACCGCTCACTTGCACATGGAGCAGTACCTGAGGTACACAGGTTTTCCAGTTTTGAAGAAGAGATTAATTTTATCGCTTGAATTCAATACTATGATAATCGCCTCGGCAAACAAGGGAATCATCCCCCACAGAAAGGCAGTTACCGGCAGCGATTCAGTCACATCCAGTGAAGGTGAAAAAGCAGAAAAAGCCCTTCTATATGTGGCTGTTACCAGGGCAAGGGAAAATGTTCTGATAACCGGGTATGAAGAGATGAGTGAGTGGCTTGACATATAACCAGCCCCGCAACCTGTAACCTGACATGAATATGGGAGAGCTGTAAGAAAGAGCCAGCACACAGGTAAAGACCAGTTGCATGTGCTCAGATTAAGGAGCTGAAAGAGATTTCAGACCAGATGGAAGAGATTCTCAAGCTCAGGAAAGAAAATGCTTATCTGAAGGAGCTTCTTCACCGGAGTGGGATTCCTGTTTCAGGTGAAGCTGGTGAAGTCATTTCAGATATTCTCCCCAAAGAGCCTGATGTTTCCTCAACTGCTTCAGTAATGCAACCTGACGAGAAGATAAGATTATTTCAGAGCCTGTTCAGAGGACGCAGTGATGTATTCGCGCTTCGCTGGCAGTCTAAAGCAGGCAGGGCGGGATATTCTCCGGCGTGCGGGAATGAGTGGAAACCGGGAATCTGCAAAAAGCCTGAGGTGAAGTGTTCGCAGTGTAATCGTCGAAAACTCCTGCCTCTTACTGACGATGTGATTTACAGGCATCTTGCCGGTGATCACACAGTTGGTATCTTCCCGTTGAAGCTGGATGATACCTGCTGGTGGCTCGCACTGGATTTTGATGACGCTGAGTGGCAGAAAGATGCTTCGGGATTTATGGAGTCCTGCAGGGAGTTCGGAGTACCGGCTTCAGTTGAAGTTTCCAGATCCGGTACGGGGGCACATGTCTGGGTTTTCTTCAGCAGCGCGATTCCGGCATGCGAAGCCCGTGAACTCGGTACTGCGCTTATCAGCCACACCTGCTCAAAGGTCAGACAGCTTTCACTTGCAAGCTATGACAGGATGTTCCCCAGCCAGGACACCGTGCCCAGAGGTGGTTTTGGGAACCTGATAGCCCTGCCTTTGCAGAAGAATCCCAGAAGGAACGGATGCAGTGTTTTTGTTGATTCAGAGTTTGAGCCTTTTCCAGATCAATGGCAGCATCTTGCTTTGATTCGTCGGATCAGTCGTTCAGAAATTCTTTCCGTTGTCGAGCAACTGGGTTATTCCGGGAACACCCTTGATGTTGCCTTTACTGAAGAGGAATCTTCATCGCCGTGGAAAGTACATTCCGATACCGGAAAGAGAATTGATGGAAAGCTGCCTGCATCTGTAAAGGTAGTAAGTGCAAATCAGATATTTGTGGAGAAGAAGGGGATTCCGCCTGCTTTAATGAACAGGATTGTAAGAATTGCCGCTTTTCGCAATCCGGAATTCTACAAGGCGCAGGCAATGAGGCTGCCGGTATGGAACAAGCCAAGGGTAATCGGCTGTGCGGAAAACTACCCGAAGCATATCGGATTGCCCAGAGGGTGCATGGATTCGTTGATTGATCTTCTGGATGCAAATGACATAGTGGTGGAGCTTGAGGACAAACGAAACTCCGGAACTCCGATTGGTGTAAAGTTCATTGGTAAGTTGCGGCCACAGCAGAAAAAAGCTGTAACAGCCATGATGAAAATGGACATTGGTGTTCTTTCCGCCCCTACAGCTTTTGGGAAAACAGTTGCAGCCGCAGAAATGATTGCCCGGCGCAAGGTCAGTACCATTGTACTTGTGCACAGAACCGCTCTGCTTGACCAATGGAAATCCAGCCTGATGACATTTCTGGATCTGCCTGAAGGAAAGCCGGGAGTGTACGGAGGCGGAAAGAAAAAGCTTTCAGGATGTGTTGACATCGCGGTAATTCAATCAGTTGCAAGAGCCAAGAACCCCGGGCAGCTTCTGAAACCCTACGGACAGGTAATAATTGATGAGTGTCACCACATCTCAGCTTACTCCTTTGAAAGTGTGTTGAAGACGGCAGGAGCAAAGTATGTAACAGGCCTTACGGCAACCCCCGTAAGAAGGGATGGACAACACCCTATTGTGTTCATGCAGTGCGGTTCTGTGAGGCACAGGGTTGCAGCAAGGGGCGTGGAGTCCCTGCGCCAGGAGGTGTGGACTTTGGCAATCCCACCACCGCGAGTGTCCGCTGACGCTTCGATTCAGGATGTGTTTCATGCCGTTGTGAATGATACTTCCAGAAACAGGGTGATCGCAGACGATATTATTGCCGCGTACGGGGATGGGCGGAAGATACTTGTACTGACAGAAAGAACAGCACATCTGGATATTCTTGAAAAGCTGCTGTCCGGTTTTATTGAAAAGCTGTTTGTGCTGCATGGACGAATTTCCAAAGGAAAGAGGGTAAAAATACTTAATACCCTTGCTTCACTTGATTCTTCCACACCTCATGTAATTCTTGCCACCGGCAGACTTATAGGTGAGGGGTTCGACCACCCTCAGCTTGATACCCTTGTGCTTGCGATGCCCATTTCCTGGAAAGGTACGCTGCAGCAGTACGCGGGGCGGCTTCACAGAACAATGGATACCAAGAGTGATGTAAGAATCTATGATTACATAGAAGAGGAGAACCCCTTGCTTTCCAGAATGTGGAGTCGCCGCCTCCGAGGTTATACAGGCATGGGGTATAAGATATTTCCCAGGGAATTACCCTCAGGCGGGGGATTACTTCCTTAATGAACTTTCAGTTCTGTTCAACGGGAAGAAAATGCTGCTGTAGCATGGAACGGAACATCTTCACCGCATCCAGAGCCTGCCGTATCTGCCAGTCCTGATGTCCATTCCTCTCAAGAGAATCAGCGACGAACACAGTATCATCAGGTTGTCCTAGAAAAAGAAACTCTCGAACCCACAGAATCATGTACAATCCTGTTTTTTCGCATAAGACCCTTGTCTTTCAATTCCTGCTGGCATATAGTCAATTCAAGTGTCATGATAATGGAATCTCTGGTATAAGTAGATTCTACATAACCATGTCATTCCCTTGGTTTAGTGTATGCGCGCTTACTGTCATGACACGATAAACGTCCGAGAGCCGAATAATGAAAGAACCTGAACAATGTATAAGCGACACAATTTGGAGAAATGTCTCGTCTATACAATCATTGGTTA
>JAIOSV010000009.1 GCA_021107435.1 Candidatus Sabulitectum sp.
CTTAAGAGCCCCAGCGGCGTTACTGGTTCAATTACATAGCGGTGCTATGCGCATAAACCAGTGCCTTGCTGGAACTCTTAATAGCAGCGCATTATACCGACACATATTTCATGACAGGGTACTAGAGTATGTAAAATGCTCTGAGTGCACCCATCAGATAGGAAAGTCAATTCCTGGGATAATGCTAATACGAGCCAGGTTGATTCGATATATTCCGAACACCTGAGACTGGCACTAATAAACGCAAGATGGTTCATACGCTGCCGATAAGTTCAAGCAGTTCAATTTGTTAGTACCTGTGTTTCCAGTAATCAGGTTTTCTGTTGAGGTGCATAACTGCAAGTATGAAGATTTCGTTTTCCTCGATGCTGTAGAGAATCCCATAAGGAAACCTGTTTGTTTGGCATCGCCGTATCTCATCATCAAGAATGGGCCATGCTTCAGGATACTCCAGAATATTCTGTATAGCCGAGTAGACTTCTATAGAGAAGTCATAACCGAGTCCACCTTCACACTCTTCGTAGTGATTAATGGCGTTGAAGAATTCAGCATCCGCTTCCGGGTGAAAAGAAAAGGTCATACCCCAAAGTATTCCTTGACCTTGGCGAATACCTCATCGCCTGGAATTGATTTCACTTTGCCTGATCGCAATTCAGAAAGACGATGCTTTGCAGTATCAATCCAAATCTTGTCAATCTCTTGGGAGGGAGTATTGAGAGAACGAAGAAGACGATCTATTATTATGGCTCTTTCTTCGACCGGTAGAGATTCTGCTTCTTTTAGTATTTCCTTAGTGCCAAACATAATTGCCTCCTTTAGAACTCTGATACACTATACCAGTAGATTGATATTATGGCAATGGCTTTGACTGTTTTGGGGGGGATCTGAACTGGTATTTTTCCGAGTAAAACAGGGATTTTCGAATTCCAGCGCTCCTTCAGCCTGATTCATCCAGATAAAGAAACAAGAAATTCTAATTGTCGGTACTTGCAGCAATCGCTCCATCTTTCGGCATACAACAAAGAATGGTGTATAGGTCATTTAGATGCGGCCGGAGTAATCACTATCTTCATATACAAATGACGCGATAGCTTCCTGCATCTCCAGATTATCAACATGAATAAAACGTTTGATATTACCCCGATTAATCTTCAGCGTAGTCATTGATTCTAACAGACTGATGTGCAATGCCCATGTCACTTCAGGCTCGTCTTCCAATAATACGGAGAGAAGCTCAATCTCATCATGAGCTTCGAGTTTGCAGAGATGTTCTATCGCCGCTGTACGGTCACTTTCCAATTGATGAGCATCACCGGCCAGCGTAACGAGATTGCGAATTGCCTCATCCACTGGTGCATGGGATACATAGGTGTATAGTGTCTCATGTGAATGTGTGAATCGAGTTGCAGGCCGTTTAAAGTGTTCCCATGCAGTATGTGCGATGTTAATACTCGGAGGAGATGCCTGCCCCATCTCGTACATGACATTCTTGCGCACAATAAAACTCGGGTCTTTTAACAACTTTATCAGGCTATCCTGGGCATTCCATGTCCGAAAGCACTCCGCTGCCCTGTAACGAACCAGTATATCGGAATGTCCAATCAAAAAGGCTGTCAACTTTTTACGTTCAGATGGATTATATGCCTTCCAGTCAATGCCGGAGAACATACCTTCGATTATTGTTGTCGATTCATCCGGATTACTCAGTGTGCTTATCAGTTCGTCAAGCGGAACCTTTATTGTGATTTTTTGATTTGCCGGTGCGGAGTTATCGGCAACAGGGGAATCTTCGCTACCATCAAGTTTCAGCTCGTCTTCGGAAAAATTCAGCATCTCCCAGATCGGCTGAAGCCATCGGCGAATATGCTTACGAACCACTACCGATTTATGCGTCAGTGCAAGACCAAAGCTGTTTCTCAAGGAATCATAGCTGATAGATGCCTGTCCGCTAACGTCTTCTTGCGGATGAGACAGCAGCTCTTGTAAACGAATGAAAACCCTCTGACTATGATAGTACTGCAAAGTGTTCATTGCTTCATTGACTACTGTCAGCGCCGAGTCATGTGTTGCGCGTAGAAGAGGCTCCTGTGCATGAATCGGCTCATCCCACAACAGCACAAAGGCTGCATATTCACGTATTTGAGGGTCGGGATGCTCAAGAGCTTTTATCTTCAACTCCTGATAGCGGGGTTGTTCGAAGAAAAAATCCATAGCGAGCAGAGCCGTTGACTGCAGCGGGTGACTGGCATCACCGGCAACCTGCGCCACAATCTCCGGCAGATCAAGGGGCATACAATGCAGAGCATGTTCCTGCAGTATTTTGTCGCCTTCATGCCACCAACGAAGCAGTTTTTCCTGTTCAATATCCGGCGTTCCCCATCGCATTTCTCTTAGAATCAAGCCTGCCTGCCAACGGATATCCTCGTTGATTGAACGTGTTTCAAGGATCTCATACAGGGACAGCCATGTCCTTGGATCTGAGACTGCCTGTAATACCTCGCCGATGTTATCACTTTCCTGTATCGTGGTAGCAGGCGCAATGAGACGATCAACGAGTTGGAGACTCCAACTCCTGTCTCCTGTGGCGCAAATATTTTCGTAAGAGGGAATGCCGGTTATATGGGTCACGACTGCATCCTTAGCAGAACCTTAAAAAGAATGTACGAAGACAATTCCCGCACTGTAGCCCCAGGCATCTCTTGAATTGTCCATCTCAATTGCACTGTCTCCAAAATTCTCCTCACACATGAAAACTCCAACCGCCCCAAGGGGCGGGGAATTAGATCCTCCTCAGATTAACGATTCAATGGATCTTTTCCGATGCAGTATTCTTCACAAGACGGGCGTGAACTGGAGCCTCCTGTCATCACTGAAAATGGATTTAAAGATCATGCTATCCACAAACGACCCTCCGATTCCCGGGTAAATCATAATTGAGTGGCTGCGCTGGAAGACACCCCCGCTGTCAAAATAGAAATATTGTACCGTACCGGAAGCTGCTGATGAATGGGAATAAGACCAGAGCTGTTTCGTCTCGCCCCGGATCTCGACTGTCATAATACTGGAGACAAAACTATCCAAAAAAAGGAAACTATCCTGTCCGATCCCAATGTACAGATTGTAGAACAAGCCACCGGTTCCACCAAGGGACACTGACTCAGAAATTATCAGCTCATCTACCCCATCGCCATTCAGATCGAATTCCGCAAAGTATCTCTCAGGACTGAGTATTGAGTCGGTCAAAGGCGCGAATAGAACCTGACGTGTGTATGCTTCTTCTTCTGCATAACAGGTATTTAGGGAACCTAGAAACAGCACGGTTGCTAAAAACATTTTCATTTTCTTCAGCCTTCAATGCTAAGGGGCAACGTCAAATAGATAGACCCCGTCCGGTAATCATATACCAATTGATAAGGTAAAGTAAATAGGGCATCAACACTTGACAAAAGTGCCGTATTTCGTTATACGGCAGGGCGTTACCGCACCAATAACAACCTTTGGCCGAAGGGCAGCACTACCATGGAAGAATACTCTATTCTCATCAGAAAACAAGAACCTTGGTATTCTTTTCACACTAAACGTTGACACCGAACTCAGTCAAATACTGAAGAGAACGTTCAAGCTTTTCAACAAATGTCCTGAGATAAAGAAGCGAAATTCTCAAGGATCTTGAGCTTACGCCATTGAAGAAAAGAAAAAGCGTATGGCGGAAGCTGCCTGGATAAGGCAACAGAGAGGATTAATGATTCCAGAACACTTCAGTATTTCCTTCAGTCGCACGATCCTGGTAAAACACCCCCAAGGGCCACCCGACATGAGAACGTGAGAAAGGTACCTGGAAACTTTCTTCCGAAAGGAGTGTCTCAGTCGCCTATGTGCCAACATGTTACTGTCATAACAGCGCAAGGTATGCCAAGCATTATCGACAACCTGCCTGGAGCACATTGCAAATGTTTACAACAATATCATTTTGCCTTCTGCATTATAGCTGCCAGCAGTGAAGTGAAATAAATACACTCCGCTTGGCACACTCTGATTACCGGCGTCGTCTCCCTGCCATATCACTTGATAAAAGCCTGTGTGTTGCTCTGCATTGACAAGATTTCTTACCAGGCGGCCCGAGAGATCAAAAATGTCCAGCCTTACATGCTCTGTGCCGCTTTCTACCTGCAACTGATAATTTATCCTTGTAGATGAGTGGAATGGATTTGGGAAATTCCGGCTTAAACAACATTCCTGGATTATTTTTACCTCTTCAATAGCGCTTGAAATAACTTCCGCTTCAAATGTTACTGTATCCTGACTGAATCCTCCTGTGTAATCAAAAGCAATCCAGCCGGAACTGTCAGCTGCAAATGTGTCATACGCAACACTGTTAATCTTAACTTCCACTATCGAATATGGAATAAAATCCCCAACTGTATGTGATGTTGTAACTGCCGCACTTTCACAAATCTCCTGCCACTTCTTATAACATGTTCCTGTTGTATCCCATGTTATCATCAATACTTCAAGAGAATCTGTATCGGGAATTACTGTCATGTTAAAAGGTGATATTTCAAAAATTGAGGGATTGCCTTCGGGAGAACTCACTGCAAAACAACTTTTATCCGGGTACCATGCTGGCTCTGTAATTGTGTAGCCGCTCCCGCTGACCATCGCATAATCAAATACACGTCCGTCGGTATATACAATATCTGTAACACCTGCAATATCTGTATTCAGCATTTCCACCTGGAAACCGGGTTGATGAAAGTCATCTTTTACAACAAGATGACCTCCGCAACGCACATAGTACGCAATTTCAGACTCAATTCCACTGTAAGTGTTGTTTTCATATGTGACAAGAATGTTAGGGTGTCCCGTGTTGTAGTCATCGTGTATTCTGTACGAATCAAATACCACGTTATCTTTGAGTATGACATTGTTACAATATCCAGTTACGCCAAAAACCGAATACCCGGATCCGTTCACTGTGTTGTCTAAAAATAGTGAGTTGATAGTTCCCATCGCGAACATGGGATAATACATTATGTCTGTAAATGTATTGCTTCTTATCACATGATTGCTTTGACGATTGGGATTTGTCTCAAGTTCATGAAAATAGATATCAACCCCGCAGTAACAATCATAGAAAGTATTTCCGGCCACAGTCATATGGCTTGCATAGTCGCAGAGTTGTATTGCTCCGTGATTGTATGTGTGTTCAAAATGGGAATCAGAAATCAGCAGATGATAGCTTTTCTCGCTTGTGCCGTATCTATCACCTATCGCATTTATACAGAAATTGCTGGAGTCAAAGAAAGTGCAGTTGTCTATGACAACATCTCTTACGCCACCGCCCAGATTCATGATGCTTCTCCAGTTTGGAGCAACAGATGTATTTGTGAATGAACAATTCTTAATAACCAGATCAGTGATGTTGCGAAGAATTACTGTGTGGCATCCGAACCGGGTAATATGAATACCGTCAATTTCCAGAAAGCCGGGTTGATAGGGTGTATATGAATAGAATATCTCAAGCCCGGCAGTATATATCCCGTCACCATCCCACACCGGCATCTCTGTATTGTCGGGATGTGATTTTATTACTACCCGGTGTGTTTCAATGCCCATATTCTCAAAATACATTGTACTTGTTGTGTTTTCGAAATATGTCCCCTGCAGTACCCAGAGCGTATCCCCCGCATGAAGTTGATATACGGCATAAGAAGGGTTCTGCCATGCTGAATCAGCAGATAAGCCTGTATTGTCATCATTGCCGGTGGGACTGAGATAGTACACCTGTGGATAAAGCATATCTCCACTGAGACCAAGCTCAGCTCTTTTGGCTGTGATTATTGAATTCAACTCAGCCGGAGTTTTTGTTGTAAAAACAAGGTCTTCTGACAATGTCTCATTCTCTTCAGTGTCTACCGCTCTGATTCTGAAATGATAAGTTGTTCCTTCCGCAAGCCCTGTTATCTCTACCGAGTGCCAGTAGCTCAATCCGTATATGTCTGTCAATAGCCCATAACCTGTATCTGCACCGTATTCAACCTGCCCTGTAGCTGCCGTGTCCGTGTCCCATCTGACAACAACACTGTTGTCCCTTATCGCAACCCTCGATGTTTGAGAAGATGACTGTATCAGCTGTCAATGCCCCCGGGAAGATAAACAGCAACTCAGCAAGAAACAGAACAAGGGAAGTTGTTTTCATTTCTCATCTCCTGTCTTTATATCAGTACCGTTATTAACAAAACGATAACCTGTATCCAAAGCGCAAGTCAATAACTGATTTTAGCTTAGAAATTCAATTATCTGAAAAACTGACACTGGAAAATCGAACAGAATAGCAATATGCGATTTGAATCCCAAGCGGCTCTGGTCTGCACAACCGGACAAAGGCATAATACCGGTAGATGATATTACTCACTGGCTCGCCTGCTGTTTTCTAACGCTGTGCTTCTGAAACAGACAGTTAGCTGAAAGTTTAACTCAAGAAGAAAGAGGGCTCAAAGTGTACAGCCTGCTACTGTTTTCCCTGACCGCTTTGCAGATGTCATTGAATCCCAATACCATTGATGTGTTTCACAAGGAGATGCCCCCGTCACTCCAGACCCTTGAACAAACCAATGCAGTACTCACAGAATTCTCTGATGAGTATGAGATTGCATACCACCTGATTACCGATACTGCCTCTTCAGAGCTGATCCAGCAGTACAACCTGCCGGATACTCATTTCCCGTTCGCTATTACAGTCAATGGGAAATACTCCGCCACAATCAACGGCGAAACAATCTACTTTGTACACTTCCCCGTGTTCATGCACGGAATTGGCAGGCATGAGGGGAACTGGTCGATGAATCACCTGGAACAGGTACTTGTTGACACATCGCTGCTGATAGAGGAGAACATCCCTCCGGTTCTTGACGAATCTGAAGAAACAACAGAATGCCCGGGCGAAGAGTAAAAACCTACTCAACGATCTGATTTCGCCGTATCTCTCTGCGTCCTTTGTCAAACAAAGAAACAATCACCGGAGAATACAATGGTATTTCCGTGTTCAGGGTATCGTCCCAAAGAGGTGTATACATTTCAAGGTAGACTATATTCTCAAATGAATCCCGCAGGGAATAACGGGAAATCTCTGCAAGAGACGCGAGATCCTCAGGGAATATCTCAATCGGTGCAGAACCCCATGAGTCCCTGTAAACAAGCACATTATCACGGTATTCAAGGCTCTCTGCTCCATCCCGAACAACAAAACAGGTGCTGTCACTGCCAAGATAAGACCAGAGGTTCAGTACATAGTCATTCCAGTCTTTACAGAACTGCTCTGCTTCAGGATATGACCTGCCCCCCCACGATTCAAGGAGCAAACCTGTTTCCCGATCCCGATAAGCCTCAGAACCCGGCTGACCAATGTAAACCAGATTCAATCTACCCTGTGTAAAGACATCCATTGCAGCAGCCTCTCCCGGAGGAGTAACGATTGAAGACAAAAGTAACAGAATCAGCATGAATTCTCCCTTCAACTCTACTATACAACAGAAGGGGAATCCCTATTCCAGAAAGGGGTACCTGTAATCTCGAGCTGGAGAAAAGGTCTCTTTTACGGTTCGAGGTGTTACCCAGCGCAGCAGGTTAAGATGGCTGCCTGCCTTGTCATTCGTACCGGAACCTCGACCGCCGCCGAACGGCTGCTGACCCACAACCGCTCCAGTGGGTTTATCATTTATGTAGAAGTTCCCAGCCGCGTGGCACAACCTGTCCATTGCGTGAATAATCTCCCGGCGATCTCTGGCAAACACCCCTCCAGTCAAAGCGTAAGGGGATGTGCTGTCGCAGAAAGCAAGAGCTTCCTCAATCTTATCATCATCATACACCCATACAGTAAGGACAGGGCCGAACAGTTCTGTCTCCATTAGCTCATGCCCTGGATCAGTAACTTCAATTACAGTCGGGGCAATGAAGTAACCAAAAGATTTGTCATGCTTTCCCCCGCAAACCACAACGGCATCATCTGATTCAACTGCTCTGTCTATGTAAGGTGTAATTGTATCAAAGGCGGTCTCATCAATCACAGCGTTTATGAAATTGCCGAAGTCACGGACATCCCCAACTCTCATAGACCCGACCATCTCAGCAAGTGATTCTCTGACAACAGGCCACAAACTTCTGGGGATGTACGCTCTGGAAGCTGCACTGCATTTCTGTCCCTGGTACTCGAAAGCGCCCCGGGCCAGAGCTACTGCTATATCACCGGCATTCCCTGAAGGGTATGCGAACACAAAGTCCTTGCCGCCGGTCTCCCCCACCAGTCTGGGATAGGAGACATATTTCTCGAGATTGGATGCCACTTCTCTCCACAGCCAGTTGAAAGTGCCGGTGGACCCTGTAAAATGTATTCCCGCCATGTATTTGTGCTGAAGCACTGTCTGACCGCACACACTGCCCTTCGAGGGAACAAAATTGATCACACCGTCAGGTAGCCCGGCTTCTTTAAGAATCTCCATGAGATACCAGTTTGATAGAACCGAGGTAGTCGCGGGTTTCCAGACAACGGCGTTGCCCATCAACGCGGGAGCAGTGGGCAGATTGGCTGCGATTGCTGTAAAATTGAACGGTGTAACAGCAAAAACAAACCCCTCCAGAGGTCTGTACTGCAACCTGTTCATCTGATCATGCCCTGATACGGGCTGACCCGCGTATATCTCTGAAGCAAATGCCGCATTCATCCGCAGAAAGTCAACTGTTTCCGCAACCGCATCGATCTCTGCCTGATAGGCGTTCTTGCTCTGCCCGAGCATGGTTGCGGCACTCAGCAGGAATCTGTACTTGTCACTGACAAGGTGAGCTGCCTTCATGAACACAGCTGCTCTCTCCACCCACGGCACCCTCATCCACTCCGCCTGAGCAGATACCGCAGCATCACAGGCATCAGCAATCTCCAGAGCACCCACGCGGTGAAACCGGGCAAGCACATGCCCGTGGTCATGGGGCATAACAACCTCAACCAGATCACCGGTTCTAACTTCCTCCCCGCCTATAACAGCAGGAATATCAACAACAATGCCCGACTGACGTGTAAGCTCCTTCTGAAGCTCCTCCCGCTCAACTGACCCCGGCGCATAAGTAAGCACCTTCTCATTCAAAGGCTTCTCTATTGAAAAGTTAATGTTGTTCACAAACACCTCCATATGTGATAAAAGGAGCCGTTATGATAATGCAGCATACCGTATTGTCAATAAGAAAAAGCCCGTCCTTAATTGACATGAGCTATGCAGACTCAAGGACAAATAATTTCATTTGACTGAATGTGCTTGTGGTTTTTTTTGAATCAAATTGTGCCTGAGTATTAACATGAAAGTCTTGATTTATCCAGAATGATGTAATAGAATCACTTAGAGAGAACCGTTTGGGAATTTGTTGTATTCGCTTGAAAACAAGATTTGGCGGTTGACAAGAAAAGGATGACTGTGAATAAAGATTCGGCTGTTTATTCTCAACTCATAAAAGATTGCTTTTGGGATTACAATATCACAGAAGATGACATCAAAGCTATTCTTCGATCTGATGACTTCAGGCAAAAGCAGTCGCTCTTTTCAAAAATCATTTACAACTCAACAGACAAAGCGAGAACGCTACAAGTCTTGTTTAACGAAGAGACACTCAAAATACTATTTTCCACATTCAAATCAGGCTATAATCAGACTTATATTAATAGGTGTGTTTTGCTATTCAGAAATATCCTGTTGGATGAAAATAACTACATTGAAAGTTTGGCATGAAAGAAACGATAAATTATAAACAGCTATACACATTGCCAATAAGAAGTCCATTGTTGAAAAAGAGGTATTGATAAACAGATTGAACAGTTTCCCCCTTCAGTGGCTGGAAAATATAAAAATGATAGAGAATTTCGAGATAAGCAAAGATATGCTGAAGCAACTCTGCAATGATATCTTAATCGGTCGGAATAATTCTTTCTATATATCGAAGTAATTACAAGCGAGCCACAATCATAAAATAGCTATACGAAGAAGATACAAGTTCTACTTCTCCGGTCAAATGCATTACTTTCCATTACAATATAAAAAGCCCGTCCTTAATTGAGACGGGCTAAGGTCGCCCCGCAGGGCGTTGCCTGCGAATCTAATAAGAATCAGATTCTTACTAGGACTTGCAGAGTGATACTTACATATGAATATTAGAGAATGTTGTCAAGGCAAGCTATTAAGGATTGATAAATTCAGATTGGAGCGGTTATGCTGAGAGAAGACAGAATTCTTGGACTGGATTTGGGCACTAACTCACTTGGTTGGGCATTACTAAAGTGTAATCCAGAAACAAAGGAAATAACAGGTCTGATTGATGCAGGATCAAGAGTATTTGAGGCCGGAATGGATGGTGATATTGCCACCGGTCGTGCAGAATCCCGCTGTGCGGAGAGAAGAAGTGCTCGCTCCATTCGAAGAAATCTGGAAAGACGCAGAAGAAGAATGAAAAAACTCAAGAATCTTCTTCAAGCGTATGATCTTCTTCCAAAAGGCGATGATATTGAGAACATCATCCATAATCTGGATAAGCAAGTCAGAATGTTCATCAGTTCTATTCCTTCAAGCCTTAAGCCAGATAACGATATTCTTGCACACACATATCCATATTTCCTCCGTGCATGGGCAACAGAGCAAGAACTTCCAAAGCATCTGCTTGGCAGAGCAATTTATCATCTTGCCCAGCGAAGAGGTTTTTGGAGCAACAGAAAATCCATGACTGAAGAGAAAGAACTTGGTCAAGTTAAAAAGGGCATTGCTGATCTTCAGGAAAGAATGGATGAAGCCGGATCAAAAACCCTTGGTCATTATTTTGCATTTATTAACCCAAGAAAAAAGAGAATCCGCGGTCTTTGGACTTCACGTAAAATGTACCAGGATGAATTTGTGATCATAACGAATAGACACAAGGCTCTCCTTGACAAAAAACAGGTAGCTGCATTGAAAAAAGCGATCTTCTTTCAGAGAAAGCTGAAGAGCCAGAAATCATTAATCGGGAAATGCTCTTTGGAAAAGAACAAACGAAGATGCTCATGGTACAGAAGAGAAGCACAGGAATTCAGGTATCTTCAGAATCTGAATAACCTTCGACTTATCACACATGACGGCGAGCTTAGAGAACTGGATACTCAAGAACATCAAACACTATTGGAAATTCTTTCCGGCAAAACTCAGACTCTGGATAAGAACGGAAACATTTCCATGGCCAAGACAAAGAAAATCCTTGGTCTTCACAGGAAATCAAAATTCACCATTGAAGAAGGTGGCGAAAAAACACTTAAGGGTAACAAAACAACAGCAAGAATCATTGATGTAATAGGAACAGACTGGCTGAATTTCTCTCATGACAAGCAAGAGAAGATCATCCACGACTTAAACAGTTTTGAGAAAGCAGATGCTTTAAAAGCCAGAGCTGTCAAAGTTTATAATCTTTCAGAAGACAAAGCTGAGAAGCTGTCACTGGTCACACTAGAGCCGGATTACTGCAATCATTCCTTAAAGGCCATTAAGAAACTGCTACCATTAATGCGAAGCGGCCTTACGTATGGTGAAGCCGTCAAAGAGGTTTACCCTGACACATTCACTTCTTCTGGAATCGCCTTAGATACTCTTCCTCAACTGAATGCCCACATTGAGAACCTCAGAAACCCAGTTGTAGAACGATGTTTAAACGAACTTCGCCAGGTTGTAAACGCAGTGATAAAGAAACATGGCAAGCCAGGAACCATTCGGTTGGAACTTGCAAGAGAGATGAAGAACACAAAAAAGCAAAAACAAAAAATAGTTACAAAGAACCGGGATATTGAGAAAGACAGAAAAGCAGCTCTTGCAAAAATTAAAGAAGAATTTCCAGGTCTTGCAGTGAGCAGAAATGATATTACCAAAATTCTCCTTGCGGAGGAATGCGGGTACATCTGTCCGTACACCGGAGAGCACATTTCAATATCATCTCTTATTGGAAGAAACCCTAAATTTGATATCGAGCATATCATTCCAAGAAGCCGGTCAATGGATAATTCATTCATCAACAAAACTCTTTGTCTTCATCATGAGAACAGGAATGTAAAGAAGAACAGAACTCCCTACGAAACCTATCATGGTACAGCTAAATTCGATGACATCTTACTAAGGGTTGCCAGTTTCAATGGCCGTCTGGCAAAGAGAAAACTTGAGCTTTTCAATATGACTCCAGAAGATGTTGAAACTAATTTTGCAGACTTCTCAAACAGGCAGTTGAATGACACCAGATATGCTTCAAAAGAAGCAGCAGCCTATCTTGGCCTCTTGTACGGAGGACTCAATACTTCCATTGATGGCAAGCGTAGAGTAAATGTTCTTTCCGGTGGGCTGACTGCTCTGGTAAGATCTTTCCACGGGCTAAACGCAATCCTCAATGACGGAGACACCAAAAGCAGAGATGATCACCGACATCATGCAGTAGATGCAATTGCAATTGGTGTAACCTCCCCCGGTATGGTAAAACAACTATCTGATTCCATAAGACTTCAAGAACAACAGGGTTCCGCAGAGCACTACCACACAGGCAGATTCAAGGAAATGAAAACCTGGCCTGCGATGTTTATGGAATCCAAAGCAGTAGTGAGCGATATCATCACCTCACATCATGTTTCAAAGAAAATAAGAGGTGGGCTTCATAAGGATACATTCTACTCCAAAGATTACGAGTTTGAAGTAAAGGGAAAACTGAAGAAATTCAAGCATGTCCGTGTGGAACTACCCAATCTTGAAAAAGGGATGATTCCAAAGATTGTTGATAACGGTGTAAGAAGAGCAATTGAAAACAGGCTGAATGAACTGCAGATAGATGACCCGAAGAAAGCTTTCAGAGGTTACCAGAACATGCCTGAACTCATGAGTAAAGACGGCAACAGCAGAATACCCATTAAGAAGGTAAAGATCAGAAGAACGCAAAACACAATTATCATGGGAAAGGAAAAACGCCAGAGAAATGTGGTTAGCGGAAACAACCACCACATGCTGATCTATGCTGAGCTTGACAAGAACGGTAATGAAATAAAATGGGTTGGAGAAGTAATCACTCTTCTTGAAGCAACAGAACGCCTGAAGAACAGGCAGCCTGTAATCAACAGAAATGTTGGGCCCGGCAGAAGATTCATAATGTCTATTAAAGGCGGGGACATATTTGATATGGAGATTGAAAGTATTCGCAGGTTAGTGATAACCAGAATAGTTCCTCAATCATTACAACTGTCATTTGCTCTGATTAATGACGCAAGGCTCTCTAAAGATATTAAGGCTTCACATAAGTGGTTCTCTAAAATGCCAAATACTTTGAGAACATCAAATCCAATCAAACTAACCATAACCCCTCTTGGGAATCTAAGAAGAGCTAATGACTGACCGTATCATAGATCTCTCAAACTATGGCGGAAAAGTGCGACTTGAGAATCATCTTCTGGTAATGGTTTTCAATGAGATCAACACTGTTACCGTCCCCATTGAGGACATTGCTGTTCTTATTCTTGAGAATCATCAAATAACCATAACGCAACCAGCTCTTGGAGCACTGGGAGAGGGCAACATACCGGTAGTAATCAGTAACAAAAAGCATATGCCATCCTCCATCCTTCTACCACTCGTGGGCAATGGAAAACAAACAGAATACTTTTACGATCAGATAAATTCCCCTGTCCCTGTACGGAAACGGGCTTGGAAAGAAGTAATCCAAGCAAAAATCCTGTCTCAGGCAGAGCTACTGGCAATTACAACCGGAGGAGATTGTGGCTTAAGACAAATTGCAAAAACAGTTAAATCAGGTGATAGCTCTAACAGGGAAAGCCTTGCCGCCCAGAGATACTGGCAAAGAATACCCTATCTGGACAGACGGCATCGCGACAAGGAAGACGCAAATATTTATCTAAATTATGGCTATACCATTCTTCATGCAATGGCTTCAAGAGCTGTATGTGCAGCTGGGCTTCACCCATCCCTGGGAATCCAGCATCATCACAGAAATAATGCATTCTGCTTGGCAAGCGATGTGATGGAACCATTCCGCGCTATTGTTGATCGAGCCGTATGGAAACTATGGCAGGAGAATGAAACAGATATTTCGCTTACGAGAGATAGAAAATCAAAACTACTTTCTGCGCTACTGGGCAAAGTTCTCGTTAATGGTGAGCGAATATCTATATTCAGGGCACTATCTGGAATCTGCGTTGGACTAAGAAAACGATATGGCGGTATAAAGAATGCTCCGTTATCACTCCCTGATGGTTTATTTGTAAGCTGACGGAGTATGAATCAGGACAGAGACTTTTCGGAGATGAAGATAATGTGGGCAATTGCAATGTTTGATCTGCCTGTCAAGAAAAAAACCGAGAGAAGGTATGCTACTCAATTCAGGAAACATCTTCTTGCAAAAGGTTTCACAATGCTTCAATTTTCTATTTATGCTAAATTCTGCTCATCAAGAGATTCAGCGAGATCTGTAATCAGCTCAATTAAGGCGACTTTACCACCAAAAGGCAATGTAAGAATTGCTTTGCTGACAGACAAGCAATTCGGTGACATGTATGTATTCACAGGGCAAAAACAGATTGACGGTTCAGAAAGAGAGAACGAAACGGCTCCAGAACAGCTGATGCTATTCTGAGAAATGAAAGAGTTTCCTCTTAAACAACACCCGGCAATGATTTTTTCAAGACTTACACCAAACTTATCATGTTTGATTTCAGTACATTACAGTCATTGTAATGTACTGAAATCAAAAAACTCTGCAAGCCCCAGCGTATCCATTACTCTTGCTTGATTGAAATGCAATGTACTGAAATCAAAAAACTCTGCAAGCCCCAGCCCTCTTCTTCAGAATCGTATACACCTACAGAATGTACTGAAATCAAAAAACTCTGCAAGCCCCAGCTCCATCACACAAGGGTAGCATCCTAATCCAAATGTACTGAAATCAAAAAACTCTGCAAGCCCCAGCTGAGAGAACGGCATTGCACCTATAGAATCAATGTACTGAAATCAAAAAACTCTGCAAGCCCCAGCCTGCGCCTGAGTATATCCACCACTCCCCCAAATGTACTGAAATCAAAAAACTCTGCAAGCCCCAGCCCACGATTGGTTTCCTATTACGGCTTAATAATGTACTGAAATCAAAAAACTCTGCAAGCCCCAGCGACATCCGTGAGAGCGTCGGAATACTTCTTAATGTACTGAAATCAAAAAACTCTGCAAGCCCCAGCGCGGCCCCTTTCTTTGATGCCATCTCCCATAATGTACTGAAATCAAAAAACTCTGCAAGCCCCAGCGTATAATGTCTTTCAGAAAAAAAAACACCAATGTACTGAAATCAAAAAACTCTGCAAGCCCCAGCCGAATCGTGTGCGGGCGGAACTGCTGCCCCAATGTACTGAAATCAAAAAACTCTGCAAGCCCCAGCGGCGAAGGCCATGACAGC
>JAIOSV010000117.1 GCA_021107435.1 Candidatus Sabulitectum sp.
CTAGAACCCTTCCGCTGCATGTTGAAGGTCTTTACTTAGCGTTCATCTTTTTGTACAATTAATTATCAGGAGTTTATTTTTCCGATAGGGGTGCCGGAAGAAGACAATTCTTTTTTCTGAGAGGGGCTTGAAAGGGCCGGTGGGCTCGTGAACAGATTCAGATCTCTAAGATTCAAGATGGGTACAGTTATAGCGGCCGGTGTACTCATTATCGGTGGAGTCCTCATTGTATTTTCTGCTGTCACAATGCGTAAGGAAAGTACGACACATGCGGAAATCGTGGCTACAGAGACTGCTGAGAAATACTCACGGGAAATCAGCGCAGCTATTGAGAGAGGGTTTGACGCTTCCCATTTTATAGCAGGGATACTTACCAATTCCGCTCCTCTGTATTCGCCATCACCCATGGACAGACTCAGAGCGAACGTGATGCTCAGCTCAATACTGGAAGCAAACAGCGCTTTCACAGCTGTCTACACGCTCTGGGAACCCAACGCCTTTGACGGGATGGATCATCTTTTAAAAAACACTGCCGGCCATGATGCTACGGGACGATTCATTCCATATTGGAGTCTTGACAGCCACGGAAATCCTGTTGTGGAGCCACTTGTCAACTATGAGGTCCAGGGAGAAGGAGATTACTACCTTATTCCAAAAAATACCTTGCGGCAGGCAATTATCGGACCGTATCTGTACTCTCTTCTGGGCGTTGAAACATCTATTATTTCAATTGTTTCTCCCATTATTATTGGCGATCAATTCGTTGGTATGGCTGGAGTAGATATAAGAACAGAATTTATGCAGGAACTGGTAGACTCCGCAGATCTGTATGACGGAAAAGCAATTGTCAGTATTATCAATGGAGAAGGTATTTTTGTCGCTGTTTCAGGTTTTCAAGAACTGGCGGGCGAATCCGCGCTTCATGAATACAGTGAAGACCTCGACCATCTTGATGCGGTGGTGCTGACATACAAAGAAGGTTTCCTTGACTGTCATGTTCCCCTGGAAATTGAGGGAATGGACATTGGCTGGTCAGTTTCCATAAGGATTCCAGAGGCGGAGATACTGAAGCAGGGCACGGTTGCAATGTGGAGACAGATTATCGTTGGCACAGTGCTGATGTTTTTGCTGCTTGTTGTGATTGTTATGACAGCTGCCCGTCTGTCAGGCCCCATACTTCTTTTGAACAAAAAAGCACTTGCCATTGCCAAGGGCGATCTCAGGGAAACTCTCATAAAAACCGCAAATGACGAGATCGGCCTGCTGAATCAGTCAATTACAAAAGTTGTAACAACCAGCAGGGAACTTACAGGAGTTGTCGGCGCGGTTGCCAGTGGTGATTTTTCAGTTAAAGCTCAGGTTCGAAGTGATAAAGATGACCTGAGCATCGCAGTTAACAGCATGATTGAAAAATTGAGCGAAACTTCCCTGGACTCTAATCGAAAGATCAGCTATCTCAATAATGTTCCGGCACCTGTTTTTGTCATAGACACAGATTTTAACATCCTGTTTATTAACAATGCCGCTTCTTCTATGGTTAAGTTGAATGCTGACCAGTGTCGCGGTAGAAAGTGCCACTCAATTTTCTCAAACACAGATTGCAACACGAAGAACTGTGCTACCGCAAGGGCAATGAGAGACGGAATCAGTTACACAAGTGAGGCTTCTGTCAGTCTTCGCAAAGGGGAAACACTGCCGGTGAGATACACGGGAGCCCCGATTTACGATGGAGATACAGGTAATCTGACCGGCGGCATAGAGTTTATTGTTGATATCACAGATGAAGCCAGGATTACGGATATGGCCCGCAGAGTTTCCCAGGGCGATTACACCGTTGAGCTGACAGAGAGATCCGAAAGCGATGTTCTTACCAGATCGTTGAACTCTATGATACAGACTCTGCTTGAAACCACGGCAGAGAATGAAGCTCAGAACTGGTTGCGCACAGGGCAGATGAAGTTGAATGATCTGATCCGCGGTGATATTGATACAGCCGAAATTGCAGGCAATGTGATAACCGCTCTTGCTGGTATTCTTGAGGCAAGTGTCGGAGCGTTTTATCTTGCTGATGATCAGGGACTGCTTGTACTTACAAGCAGTTACGCGTTTCGCCGGAGAAAGAATCTTTCCAACTCCATCAGGGTTGGGGAGGGGCTTGTTGGCCAATGTGCTCTGGAGAAGAAGCCTATTCTTCTGACCAGTGTTCCCGAGGACTACATAGTAATCAACTCCGGGCTTGGCGAAACTGTACCTGACAACATTATTGTACAGCCTGTTATCCACGAGGGTCTGGTATCGGGCGTGATTGAGCTGGGCCGGATCGGTAATTTTAACGAAGTACAGCTCAAGCTGCTGGAGCTCATCACAGAGAATGTCGGTATTGCCATTTACGGTGCTCAGGCCAGAGACAGACTGAATGCTCTTCTTGAGCAGACCCAGGAGCAGGCTGAAGAGTTGCAGACCCAGCAGGAGGAACTCAGACAGACTAATGAGGAACTCGAAAGCCAGACCCAGGCCCTGGAGGAAGCTTCTGAACAGCTCCAGACCCAGCAGGAAGAGCTCAGGCAGACTAACGAGGAGCTTGAAGAGAGATCGGAGGAGCTGGAGAAACAGAGCAGCGCTTTAGTGGACAAGAACAGAGAGCTGGGAATCTCCAGGGAGATTATTGAGGAGAAGGCCAGTCAGCTCGCGGTTTCCAGTAAATACAAATCCGAGTTTCTCGCCAACATGTCCCATGAACTCCGCACTCCATTAAACAGTATGTTGATTCTTTCCGGGATTCTGGAATCCGACAAGGACAATAACCTGACTGAAAAACAGATTGAGTTCGCAAAAACGATACACTCTTCAGGATCTTCACTTCTTAACCTGATTAACGAAATACTCGATCTCTCGAAGATTGAATCGGGGAAAATGGAGCTTGTCATTGAAGATGTCAGCCTTACCCGCTTACTGGCGGATACCAGGAGGCAGTTTCTGCATCTTGCGGAGAAGAGCGGCCTGGAATACAACCTGTCAATGGTGGATGACGATGTACCTGAGACCATCTCAACCGATGAGCAGAGAATTGGGCAGGTAATCAAGAATCTGCTTTCAAACGCCTTCAAGTTTACCTTGGAAGGAAGCATTTCCGTGACAATAGCCACAGCATCCGAGAGAGAAGCAATGGAAATCAATACCGATCACGCTGTCGCCATTGCAGTTTCAGATACCGGATGCGGCATTCCCGAAGAAAAACTGCAGATTATTTTTGAAGCGTTCCAGCAGGCGGATGGAACAACATCCAGAAAATTCGGAGGAACCGGCCTTGGGCTTTCAATAAGCAGAGAACTGGCAGTTCTGCTTGGTGGAAGACTCACACTGAAAAGCGCCACTGGAAAAGGCAGCACCTTCACATTGCTTCTGCCTGTTAATTTCCCAGGGAAACAGGCATCTGAAATCTCTGAACCTGTATCTGAAGCTGAAACTGATGCGACACTTGAAGCAAGCCAGAAGCTGGAGGAACCGGCAAGAATTATTTTGGAGAAACTGCCCCAGGTCTTTGATGATAGAAGAGATTTGAAGGAAAACGACAGGAAAATGCTAATTGTTGAAGACGATGTGGAATTCGCGAGAATTCTTCTGAATCTTGCCAGGGAGAAAGGCTACAAAGTTCTCATTGCGTCAGAGGGCAGTGTTGCTCTGCAAATGGCAGACCAGTATGTCCCCGACGGGATTATCCTGGACATAGGACTTCCGGGAATGAGTGGCTTGACTGTTCTTTCCCGCCTGAAGGAAAATCTGGATACCAGACACATTCCCGTTCATATCATATCAGGGCATGACAGAAGGTCTGATGCGTTGAAGGGCGGTGCGCTGGGCTTCATCAGGAAGCCTGTAAGCATGGACCAGATGAATAACCTGTTCGATCGTTTGAAGAAGATAGGAGATAATACAGTTAGAAAACTCCTTATTGTGGAAGATGATCCCGCAACGCTCAAAGCTTTGACCGAACTGCTTGGGAACAAGGATATAAAAGTCACAAAGGCCAGGAATGGAGCAAGTGCGTTGAAATCACTCAGAAAGTCAGGATTTGACTGCATGATCCTTGACTACAATCTTCCGGACACTACGGCCGAGGAGTTGATTGAAGAGATAAGGAAGGACGATTCCATTCCCTACGTACCCACTATAATCCATACCGGTCGTGAGCTTTCCCGGGAAACCCTTGCTGAGCTGGACAAGTACACGGAACGGGTGATTATAAAGGGAGAGAAATCAGCTGAAAGGCTTTTGGACGAAACCACACTGTTTATGCATACGGTAGAGAAGAATCTTCCCGAAGAGAAGAGGAAAATGATCCACCTCCTCCACGACAAGGAATCAATATTCAAGGACAGAACAATTCTTGTAGTTGATGATGACATGAGGAATGTTTTCGCTTTGAGCAGTGTTCTGGAGGAAAAGGGATTCAAACTGGTTCACGCGAAGAACGGGGCTGAAAGTCTGGAAAAGCTGGATGAAAATCAGGACATAGATCTTGTTCTTATGGATATCATGATGCCGGTAATGGATGGATATGAAGCAATGACAAAAATCCGGGCCCAGACCAGATTTAAAGATCTTCCCATGATTGCCCTGACGGCAAAGGCAATGAGAGGGGACAGAGCGAAGTGTATAGAAGCAGGAGCCAGTGATTATCTGGCTAAGCCTGTGGATATAGGCAAACTGTTTTCAGCATTGAGAGTATGGCTTTACAGATGAGCCTCAGGGCTGAGAACGCGGAAATCAGCAATGAGAATCTGGAGATAAACCTTCTTATAGAGGCTGTTCGGAAGAAGTATGGTTACGACTTTTCCGGTTACAGCAGGGCTTCTCTTAAAAGGCGTATAAAAAAGACACTCAATGAATCCTACTCAACCAGCATCTCCGGAATGATCCACCGGATTATCTATGAGAAAGAGTTCTTTGACCGTCTCCTGCTTGATCTTTCTGTGAATGTTACAGAGATGTTTCGTGACCCCCTGTTTTTTAAAGCCATAAAAGAAGAAGTTCTTCCGGTTCTCGCGAAGCAGTCCTCCATCAAGATATGGCATGCAGGTTGTTCTACGGGCGAGGAAGTTTATTCAATGGCAATTCTCCTGAAAGAAGCAGACATATACAACAAGAGCCAGATATTTGCTACCGATTTCAACGAAGTTGTCCTTTCAAAGGCCAGGCAGGGAATATTTCCCATCGGCAACTTGAGGGAATCCACAAGGAATTATCAGAAATCCGGAGGTACAGGTGCATTTACAGACTGGTATACAGCCAAATACGATTTCGCAATGATTAAAAGCACATTGCGGAAGAACATCCTGTTTGCCGACCACAATCTTGTTACAGATGGGGTTTTCAGCGAGGTTGATCTGGTCATTTGCCGGAATGTTCTTATATACTTTGAAAGATCGCTTCAGAACCGGGTTTTCAGACTGTTCTCTGACAGTATTTCCACCGGGGGATTTCTTGCGATCGGTTCAAAGGAAAGCATTCATTTCTCAAACATCACTGATGAATTCGAGCAGTTTTCTCCCGCACATAAGATATTCAGGAAGAGGAAATGACAGACAGACACTTCAGTTGCATTGTGATAGGAGTTTCCGCAGGGGGGCTGAAAGCACTGATTTCTATCTTCAAAGGTATTTCTGCCGATTTCCCTGCTCCTATAGTTGTAGTGCAGCACGAGAAGGCAGATTCCGGAGATCTGCTTTCTTCAATACTCAACTCAAAAAGCGCTCTTTCCGTTAAAACAGCAGAGGAGAAAGAAATACTAAAAGGCGGAGTGGTTTACATCTGTCCGGCAGATTATCATCTTCTTGTTGAGGAGGACAAAACACTTTCACTTTCAGCTGAGCCCAAAGTGAATTTTTCCAGACCATCAATTGATGTTCTTTTTGAAACTGCCGCGATTGCCTATGGTGACGAACTTATCGCGGTTATTCTTACAGGAGCCAGTTCCGACGGTTCCATAGGACTTGTGGAAGTGATGGAGCGCGGTGGGTATTCTATAGTGCAGGATCCCGCCACGGCTTATTCAAGATACATGCCTGAAGCGGCTCTTCAGGCATGTCCTGATGTTAATGAGATACTACCTCTTGAAGAAATTCACTCAAGGCTTATCTCTCTCTGCGTGAAAGGAAGTCTCAAGTGACCGGTGAAATCGTAAGAGTCCTTATAGTGGATGACAGACCGGAGAACCTTCTTGCTCTGGAGAGTATACTGGAGGGTATGCCTCTGAATATCCATAAAGCCCTGTCCGGCAATGAGGCTTTAGGGCTTCTTCTTTCGAATGATTTTGCTCTGGTTTTGATGGATGTTCAGATGCCTGATATGGACGGCTATGAAACAGCGGAACTCATGCGCGGGAGTGAACGCACAAGAGCTATTCCCATAATATTTATCACTGCGATAAGCAAGAAGGAGAAGAATATCTTTCGCGGTTACGAAGCCGGGGCAGTTGATTTCCTTTTCAAACCGGTTGATCCAGAGATACTCATCAGCAAGGTCAAGGTTTTCACAAGCCTGTACAGACAGAAGGCCACAATTCAGAAGCAGCTTGCTGATCTGACAGAATACAGAAAGAAGCTTGAAGAGGCTGTAGAAAAATCCAGAAAACTCATGAGAGAAGCAGAGCAGGCCAACACGGCCAAAAGCGCATTTCTTGCTAACATGAGCCACGAAATAAGAACACCCCTTAACGCGATAATCGGTATGGCGGAGCTACTGGGGGAGACACGCCTTTCAAAGGAACAAACTCAGTATGTGCGGGTTTTCAATTCAGCGGGAGAAAACCTGCTGGCGCTGATTAACGACATACTTGATCTTTCCAAAGTGGAAGCAGGGCATATAGTTATCGAGACGACAGAATTTTCACTTGAGGCAGTACTTCTGAGCGTTTGTGATACTCTATCGCTTAAAGCTCACGGAAAGAACCTTGAGTTGAATTCAAGAATAACCCCCGGTACTGTAATCGGACGCATAGGTGATCCTACCAGGCTTCGACAGATTTTGCTCAACCTGGCATCGAACGCAATCAAATTCACTTCTGCCGGCGAAGTCTCCATGAGTGTTTCCGACCAGCCTTCCGGTAAGCTTCTCTTTGAAGTCTCAGATACTGGAATCGGTATTCCCCCGGACAAACTTGATCTAATCTTCGAGAGCTTTGAACAGGCGGATTCCTCCACTACAAGAAAGTTCGGTGGTACCGGTCTGGGACTGGCAATAAGCAGGCGGCTTGTGGAACTCATGGGCGGATCAATCAAGGTAGATAGTACAGAAGGAGAGGGAAGCACCTTCAGCTTTGCTGTGGACATCCCCGAGGATCCGGAGTACTCGCCGGATGAAGTTTCAGAAGACGATGTTATTGATCTCAGGGGTATTGAAATTCTGATAGTTGATGATAGTGCAACAAAC
>JAIOSV010000120.1 GCA_021107435.1 Candidatus Sabulitectum sp.
AATACCAATTGTGTATGCGAGCGAAGATTGAACCATTGGGACCAATACGAATGCGGTCAGGAGCCATTGTCTGAAAACCGCTCAAGTCTTTTACGTACTCTAGAGATGAATCGAAAAAAGTAATTTTGCCTTGTTGTATGTCCGAAACTGCAAATCCACCATCAGAGAGAGCTGTCAGAGAGTAGGGTGAGGCAAATTCACCAGGTCCCATGCCATCCCGTCCGGCACTACCGATAAATTCACCGCTGCCTGAGAAAATAAGAATTTTTCGCTGAAGAATATCAAGAATAGCAATCCGCCCATCAACCAGATAGACTGCATCAATGATTGCACCGAATACATAGTTGGAGTCACCAAGCTCAATTCCAATTGAATCAGCCTTTACCAAGTCATATTGGGGTTGGATATTCTCATTTGTAGATTCTATCGTGTTTGATTCACTACAACCGATCAGAAAAATCATAAATGACATAAGTGAAGTTAATCCAATTGGTTTGTGCATCTCATCTCCATTTCACAACAATGATTGTATAGACGCGACATCTCTTCAGATTGTGTCGCCTCTACATTGTTCAGGTTCTTGTATTATTTGACCCTCTAGCATCAAGCTTGACATCGGCGGTAAACATGCGTACACTAAACCAGGGGAATGACGTGGTTATGTAGAATCTACTTATCCCGGAGATTTCATTATTATGATACATAAATTAAGTATATACCAGCAGGAATTGAAAGACAAGGGTCTTGTGCGGGAAAACAGGATTCGGTACATGGTTCTGTGGGTTCGAGAGTTTTTTCTCCTGGGGCAACCTGATGATGCAGTGTTCGCTGATTCTCTTGAGAAGGAGGGACGGCAGGACTGGCAGATACGGCAGGCTCTGGATGCGGTGAAAATGTTTCGTTCCATGCATCCTGCGGACAATTCCATTAGGGAGACCAGTCACTCATTGAATCCACTTGCTGAACTTGGAGATCATCTGCGGGTACGGCATTATGCCAGGAGTACTGAAAAGTCTTATCTGCACTGGTGCGGAGAGTATTTGCGCTATTGTTCCAAGGGTGCTTACGATGAGCAAGCCGATGCTTCTTTCAGGGGCTACATGACGCATTTAGCTTTGGTTCGGAAGGTCGCAGCATCTACACAGAACCAGGCTTTTAATGCGGTGCTCTCCCTCTTTCGAAATGTGTGGGGAATTGAACCTTCAGGTATTGATGCAGTTCGTGCCCGGAAACCTCACCGTTTGCCAACCATACTATCCCCTGAGGAGGTTGTGAAAATCTTCTCACGCACCAAAGGTGTTCATGGACTAATTCTTCAGCTGATTTATTCCAGCGGCATGCGGCTGTCAGAAGCTCTCCGTGTGCGAGTGCAGGATCTGGATCTCCAGGGATGCTCCGTGACTGTTCGTGGAGGTAAGGGGAACAAGGATCGGATCACTGTTATGGGCAAAACCCTGGTGTCCCGAATGGAAAAGCAGTTCGAGCATGCACGACGGGCATTGAATGAAACTGATGTCCCTGTATCTTTACCCGCGGCACTCGAACGGAAGTATCCCGGCGCCGGGATGGAGTGGTGCTGGCAGTATGTGTTTCCGGCAACGGGCCCTTCAGTGGATCCGGTGACCGGAATTGTACGCAGACATCATCTGCACCGCTCAGGAGTGCAGAAGGCTATGCGAAAAGCAGTTCGGGCTTCCGGGATAAACAGACATGCTGGAATCCACACTCTTCGCCATTGCTTTGCCACACATATGCTCATGGCAGGTGTAAATCTGTGTGAGATACAGGAGCTGCTGGGACACAAGAGTCTTGAGACGACCAGGATCTACTTGCATGTGATGAAGGGCATGAGGCACTCTGTTGAAAGTCCTCTTGATCTTCTTGCGAGCAGACTGGCTCAATAAATATGAGAAACCCGAAGCATACCCGGACGGAAAAGACTCACTGATGATAATTATCGGTATATGACAGATACCACTAATTCAGATGAGAATTGTGTGTAGCGCTGCTAATCAGATAGTTTTGTAATAACTGCTTTCTCATGCGTTTGCATGGTTGTGCAGTGGTAATTCGGAAAAATGAACCTACACTTATTCCTCAACTATATGTCCCAACCTGCTCCCTGCTGTTTTCATATTGTATCTAACCTGTAGATTGAGCCAGAATTCAGGTTCTATTCCGAAATATTTGCCCAGGCGCAATGCTGTGTCTGCGGTAATTTCCCTTTTCCCATGAACAGCCTGGCTAATACGGTCGGCCAGTATGCCTGTGTCTTTAGCAAGCTGGCTCTGGGAAATATCCATTGGCTTGAGGAACTCCCCTAAAAGGACATCGCCTGGTGTAATCGGAGATAATTTATCTGTTTTTCGATAATTTGGAAGACGCCCTCTTCAGGCTCTGTGAAAATGTAAAGATATTGATGAGCGGATGCTCAGTATGCCCCGGAGCCTTCAATCACCGCTGACGGGGTAAGCATCAGAATTGCAAGGTCCATCCAGAAGGACCAGTTGTCAACGTAGTACAGATCAAGTTTTACCATTTCATCGAAGCCCAGATTGCTTCTGCCGGATATCTGCCATACTCCTGTTACACCTGGAGTAGTGTGAAGTCTTTTGAAGTCTCTTCTGCTGTATTCTTCCACCTCTTCCGGGAGTGGGGGACGGGGGCCCACAAGGCTCATCTTACCGGACAGTACATTGAAAAGCTGTGGAAGTTCGTCTATGGACCACCTTCGAATGAATTTACCGGTTTTTGTTATTCGTGGATCATTCTTTATTTTGAATAGTGGTCCTCTTGACTCGTTCTGGTGCGATAGATCAGCTTTTTCTTCATGTGCTCCTATACGCATGGAACGGAATTTCAGCATTTTGAAAGGATTGTTGTCTCTGCCCAGTCTTGTCTGCCTGTAGAAGACTGGAAAGCCTGAATCAATTACAATGGCCAGTGCTGTAAGAACGAAGATGGGGGTGAGGGCGGCAATGAAGGTGGAAGTGAGAACAAGGTCCATTACCCGTTTCAGTATCAGTCCCCACCCGGAGAGGGGAGCGGATACTGATTCAATAAGCGTTGTTCCTCCCATGTGGGCAACTCTCGCGGTCAGGCTTACAATGGCGAATACATCTGCGGCGATTTTGTACTGGACACCAAGTTTCTCACATGTAAGAATAACAGTGGACAGTTTTTCCGGTGGAATAGAATGGTTCGCGATCACCAGAACATGAATATCTTTTTCTCTGATTATTCTGGATATCTCCTCAGAAGGTACATCCGAATTCACATAATCCACAACAATGTACTTGATCTGTGCCCTGTTTTCCATGAATCCACCCAGCTGTCTGGCATGATCTGAAATGCCCAGAATCAGTACTCTTGACGGGTTGCCTGTTCTATTGCTGAGCTTTCTGAATTGTGAATGCCAGAAACTCAGAAGGAGAGCTGAGGCCGGGAATGAGAATACAAGAACGAATCTTGAGAAAAGAAGTTGTCTGGTAATGAAAGTCATTGCCAGTGTGAACAGTACAGCCATCAGGGCACCCCTGATTATTCCCGCGACCTCCTCAATCATACCAAGGCCGAATTCTCGTCTGTATATTCCAAATACTGCCATGAAAGCTATCTGTACGGAACCAAGCACTGTACCTGTCAAGAAGTAGTGATAGACGGAGAGTCGGAAATCAGAACCCATGAGATCGGCAAGAAGCGAATGCCTTAACCAGAATCCACACATGAATATTCCGGTAATAAGAGCCAGATCTGTAACGGGGAGCAACCACAGCAGATTTCTTTGCTTCACTGTTCCCCTCCCGGTCCGGCACCCACAAGAACGCCTGGATGCTCGGTCATAAAACGGAGCATGCTTTTCAAATGGAGTTTTAGAGCAACGCCCCCGGAAGTGCTTTCTCTGTGGCAGACATGTCTGATCTCCGCCCTTGGTTCATACCAAACTTCCATACCTCTCTGCCATGCTCGCCAGCACCACTCGACATCTTCAAAGTAGAGGAAATACTTTTCTGACATGAGACCGACCTTTTTTCTGCCGCCAGGAGTCAGCCACATTGCAGCCCCTACCAGCCAGTGAGGTTTTATAGGGGCACTGGAGGAATTGAACCTGTTCATATGATTTAGAGATATCTTCCCGCCCCATGCAGTTCTGCCCAGAGGTGTTCTTCTGGAAGCGATTACCAGCGGAGTAGGCCAGGTTCTTGCTGTGGATTGTCTGATTCCCTTTTCATCCAGCATTGCAGGACCGATGATGGCTGCCTTCGGATTCTCCTCCTGGAATTTCTGTAAGGCTGTCACAACTCCCGGCATTAATTCAACGTCTGGATTCAGGAAGAAAAGACTGTCTCCGCCTGCCAGGGCAGCTCCGAGATTGTTCGCTTTTGAAAGGCCCAGGTTCTGCCTGTTCAGTATTTTCTTTATCTGCAAATTATAAGAATCCAATATGCTGATCGTGTCGTCTGAGGACGCATTATCGACAATCACAACTTCTGACGGTTTCTCTCCCGAAGGAAGCGCAAACAGAGATTCAAGAGCGCTGCCGATTACCTTTTCGCTGTTGTAAGTCGTAATGATGGCTGACCATTTCATAAGTCTAATATACAAAGAGGGAAGAGCCTTACGACCCTTCCCTCTAATAAGCTAAATACCTGCTAAAGCGCTTTGTCCTTGAGAGCTTTCCCAGCCTTGAAGAACGGAACTTTCTTCGCTGCGTACATTCTCTTTTCCTTGGTACCAGGAATGACTCCTTCACGAGCAGCCCTTTCCTTTACGCCGAAAGTTCCAAAGCCGATAAGAGAGATCTTGTCTCCCTTTTCAATAACGCTGCTCACTCCTTCAATGAAGGCATCTACTGCCGCAGCTGCATCTTTCTTGGAAAGATCAGTCTTTTCCGCAACGTAGCCTACAAGTTCTTTCTTGTTCAACCCCATACCCCTTTCTCATTGTTTAACTACCCAAAAAACACTATGATACGTTTACATTAGAACAGAGAAAGCCCTTTGTCAAGTGTTCCATGGGAATTATCAAAAACTGCTTGTGTGCTGTTCCACCTTGATATCCGGGAAAACTTTTATGTTTATGCGGAAATAGAAACCTGAATCCATATCCGAAACATGCCGTGTGAATATCGCTTCCCAACTGTCCAAATCTCTCATTATGGAGTAGTCGTGGCTTATAAAGTCGTCTGCAGTGATGTTATAATAAGCTCGATAGTTTAGTGCCCACCTTGTAGTGAGGTCAATATTAACGGATAGTTTCAGTTTGTTCAGATCGTCGTCTTCACTGTACAGTGACGGTATCCAGTTGTGTGAAAGGTTTAGTCGCCAGGAAAGCGGTGTCACAATAAAGCCCGAGTCGGGCTGCATTGTAGGGTCGTTCCCGGAAAGTTGAACACCGGTAGTGATCGAAAGATCTTGAGTTTTTCCTGTGTAAGTGTCGTATACGCAGTTGATACGTGAGGAAATCCACTGAGTCGGTGTCAGGTTCAGGCTGGCGCTAACAGGCGAGAATGTTTCATCCTCTCTCTGAGGACTCCAGCTTGAAGTCAGAGACAGCTCAGCAAGAGTTCTTTTTTCAATTGCACCTCTGCTGAGCCTTTTGCCCTCAAGCACATTAAGAAGTGAGAATGAAACAACTGTTCCCGAAGAAGGCAGAGAGAAGTCGCTGAAGCGGTAGTACATTGAATCAGCATCCGCTGAGTCATGAAAATCACCATCAGTAGCCAGATATCTGTCAGGTGCCCAGCTTGTTGAGATGGAAGGAGATATTGTGTGACGCAGAGTGGAATATCCGGTAAAGCCTGAAGAGAACATTCCGTAAATATCCGTTGCCAGAGAAAGGCCCACAGAGCTGTGAAGCCAGCCGGGCAACCTGTGCCCCTGCCGGTCTCTGTGGTACATCGTGCCGGTGGTCTTCAGCCATGGGGATACAGCCAGTATATCGCCCAGGCGGTTCGACCCACTCAGGCTGGAAGATACTTTTATGCCGGAATTGTAAAGAGATGAATCTTCCCATTCTGTGTTTTCAATCAGGTAGTGAGAGTTCAAATTCCAGTAAAGGCTGTGCCAGATACGCTGGTCGGCTGGGTCTGATGGTGTGCGAAAAACAGGTGCTGATGGAAGATTATACTTTATATCTGGAGCGCTGAGCTCTGAAAGAATCTCATGGTCAATAGTGTCAGGCAGGGCGTCCAGATACTCGGTGTATTCAATGTTTGCTTGAGCGCTGCCACGACCAAAGCTCCTGGAAAGGGAGAGCCATGATCTGAGTTGTCCTTCCATCCTGTCCTGTGGATTCTGTTGAGTATCCTGAAGATACGACCGGTCACTGACGAAATTTCCCGTGAGACGAAGCATTGTTCCATCGGGAAGTTCCTGTGTGTGCGCTGACTCAACAAGCCATCGGTCCCGTTTGCTTTCAAACTGGCGGCGCCACTGTATCCGGCTTCGCCCGTTCATTACATATCTCAGGCTGTGCCTTCCAGTCATGGTAACCTGAAATCTGGTTTTTTCCATGAGATCTGAACTGATCAGGAGGTCAAGGTAATCGGAGAAACCGAAATAGTACCCTATTTTTCTGATGTATCTGCCGTCGCGGGAAGATGAGCCAATAGTTGGGATGGTGAATCCGGAAGATCTGCCCCGTCTGATTGGGAATACGGCATAGGGAAGCCAGAATACAGGGGTATCCTGCACATACAGGATAACAGGTTTGGCCACAGCCTTATCGTCCGGGTAGACCTTCATTATCTCAGCCCAGAAGTAGTAGTCGAAAGTATCTTTTTCGCAGGAGGTGAATACAACATTTGTAAGGTTGAATTCATCCCTGCTGAGCATGGTCACTGTTTCACTGTTGTATTGTGCCCTGTCGTAGAATGAAGTTGTAGAGAATGTTCTTGCTGTAGCAGTGGGAATGTGATAGATCAGTGCGGTTCCTGTGGCATCTTCTCCACTGTCGGAAAGTTCAACATTACCAGCAGCACTGACAATCTCCTCTGTTGACAAGTACCTTACAGTATCAGCGGCAATACTCATTTGTTTGTGCTCAAGGGAAGCATTGCCGATCAGCGTCAGGTTCTCATCATTTATGTTAAAAACAAGGGAATCTGCCCCGTAGGCCATTGTCTCCAGGGGTTCCGTACCGGTTGTGTCCGGCTGAGAAAGTATCAGAAGAAGGCAGAAACTCAACATTGTTTGCGAGCCATCAATGCAGCTCCGTATGCTCCGGCAACCGGTGAATCTTTTAGGAGAGAGACATTCCAATGGTGTTTGCAACGCCTTTTGTACTGCTGCAACGCAGATGATTCAAAAAGGCTCAGCGCGGCAGACAGTCCACCTCCGATGAAGAAGCCCGTCGGAGAAAAGCAATTTGCCAGATTAGCAAGTCCGATGCCCACCCATCTGCCGTATTCTCTGAAGGCCTCCCTGGCGGGGATGTCGCCGCTGGAAGCAAGGAGCACCATATCTCTTGGAGAAATCTTCTGCCCGGTGAGTCTTGTGTAATACCATTTAAGAGCATTTTTTCCCGCATATCTTTCCCAGCAGCCGTCAGAACCACAGGGGCAGGGGATTCCTCCCTCCCGTACGGTGGTATGACCGAACTCGCCTGAATAACCTGTTCCATAGATAATTTCGCCCCGGTTGATAATTGTTCCCCCTATGCCTGTGCCCAGTGTTATGAACAACCATAACCCCTCAGATGGTATCAGCCCTGAGTTGATTGCCCCGACAGCAAAAGCATTGCAATCATTATCAACAACCACAGGGGCTTTAAGAAGGTTTCTCAAGATGTTTCCTGCGTTAGCACTGTTCCACAAAGGCAGATTCGGGCTGAATCTGATTACTCCTCCCGCCGGGCGATCAATGAGCCCGGCAGTACCAAGTCCAACTGCGGCTGGTTTTGTATCTTCTGCGAGAATGAACTCTGATATTTTTCTCAGCAAGTCTTCGGGATGACAGTTTTCACCGGTTGGGAATGTCTTAACAATCCTGAAACACTCATTCGTGATACAACCGACTTTTGCGTAGGAGCCTCCGACATCAATGCCCCAGTAAGCTCCTTCAGCTTTATTACTGAATCCCAAGGATCTCCCCGTCGATTACTGTCATCATAGGCCACGAGATTCGAATCTCAGTATCGTTCCCCAATACGCATCTGCCTGATGCGCCGTACCAGGGTCCCATTGAGGATAACTTCCTGGAAATTCTGCTTCTTGTGGGGCTGGATACCTGTTCCCATGCATCAAGTAGCATGCCAGCCGCATCGTATCCCTGCGCTGCAATCGCAGTGGGTTCCTGTCCATAGGTTCTGTTGTAGGTGTACACGAATCGTGCCGTTTCCGGATAGAGGGAGTTGAGTCCGAATGCCGCGGTAAAAACTGCGCCTTCAACATACTCACCTCCGTGCCTGAGGAGAAGATCATCGTCCCAGCCGGAAGTGCCGAAAAGGGGTACTTCAAGACGATAGAATTTCAGCTGCGGGGCAATCTGCACAGCATCCCATGCGGATACCGGAAGGAAGATCGCCTGCGGAGAGTATGCTTTTACCGCAGTTATCTGAGATCTGAAATCGGTATCACCAGGCTGGTAACCCTGTGATGATACTACTGAGCCTCCCATTCGCTCAACAACAGCTCTGAACTGTTCAGCTTCTCCCGAAGCCTGCGCTGTGTAGGGATAGATTACTCCAAAACGCGAAAAACCACTTTCTCTTACCGCATGTTCAGCCACAGCCGCAGCCTGGTTTCCCTCACTTACTACCAGTCTGAATACAGGGTTACCGATTCCGTCAATATCTCCAGAGGTAGCAGTTGGAGATAGAAGAGGGATTCCCTCTCCTTCCGCTATGGATGCAGCGACAAGAGTGGCTGAACTGGTGAGCGGTCCGAGAATAGCAACACATGAAGGGCTATCCGCAAGTAATTGCATGAGTTCTGTCAGGCGTGATGAATCGCCGCGGGTATCGAAGTCAACCAGTTCCGGAGCCACCGAGTGCATTTCGGAAAATCTGTCAAATGCGAGATGAGCACCTTGTGAAACCTGTTTCGCATAGGCAGCACCCTCCCCGGTCAGGGGCATCAGTATAGCTATCCAGGTATCACTTCCTGTTTCAGACTGACCATAATCCGGTCGGCCCCATGTGTGGTGGGCACCGGGGTAGAGCCTGTCTATCTCTCCTCCGTAAAGCGCTGCTCTGGAGATATCACCCGTGATGGCATAACGCTCTTCGAGTTCAAGAAGTACATAGAGCTCAAACCATCCCCTTTCCCGATAGCCTGCAAGAATATCGGTTCGTACACGATCAAGCTGTTCTCTGCAGAGTTCAACAGCGATCTGAGCTCTGTATGCGTCCAGGCTTTCTATGTTCATTGAAGCCAGAGTGTTCAGCGCTGATGATGGGGATGACGCAGTATCTATGCGAGCTCTCAGAAGAAGTGCCATTGCTTTCACAATCGGCTTTGACGAAGATGTGTATCTTGACACCACCGTCAGAGCTTCTTCATTCCTTCCCAGATTTAAAAGGCATTCTCCTCTGGTAATATTCCACAGAGGAGCATCAGGATTGGAGGCTTCAGTTTCCAGGGCTGAATTGAGAAGAGCAAGTGCCCTTTCCGGATCACCATCCTGAAGCTTTATCTCAGCCAGGGCAGCTTTCTCGGAAGCTGTTGAATCCTCGCCAATATCGGGTCTGCAACCCGCAATGGCAAGAAGCACAGAAAAAACAATAAACAGATATCTGGATTTCAAATGAAATACCCCCCTGGTGTTGTCATGCAAATTCAACTGGGAATATCATTTCATGCACACTGAATCGCAACAAGAAAGGGGACCCCGTTCGTGGAGTCCCCTTTGAAAAAAGACTTACTCTCCTGATGATTCCTCAACAGGTACATCCATGGGAATAAACTCCTCAATAGGTATTTCCATGTTGTCAATCATCCACATAGCATCATCCGCGAGTTCAGACTCGGGATACTCCTGAACAAGGACAGCGAATGCGTCTCTCGCTGAATCGAAATCCTTCATCTGTTCACTGAAAGTGAAACCGATAAGGAATTGTGCCTGGTCACACCTCTCATTGTCAGGATATCTCTCAAGGAAGAGTTTGAAGTAGGCAACAGCGGTTTCAGGATCAGTTCCCATTGACTCCTGAGCAAGAGTCATCAAGCTGTCAGCACCTAATGATTCTGAGGGCAGGAAAGCATCTTCATTTATCTCAACTTCATAAGTTTCCCTGAGTTGCGGGAACACTGTGTTGTAAAGGTAGTCATTAACAATACCAGGTCTCAAAGCAGCCTGGATGGATTCGCGAACCTCTTCAAGAGGTTTTACGCCTTCTTCAAGCTTATCAGTAATCCTGAGAAGAGTAATACCCAGATTTGTGCGCACAGGGCCGAATTCACTGCCTGGTTCCGCAGCGAACATTTCCACGGCAAAGTCCAGATCATCAGAGATGTAAGGAACAGGCGCGTTCATGGGGATCCAGCCAAGGTCACCGTTCTGAGCAGCAGTTGGTGAGTGGCTTGAAAACTGAGCAGCCGCTTCGGCGAAGGTCATTCCCTGCTCCAGAGCGGAAAGAACCTCGTCCATCTCCTGATCTGAATCGGTGATGACGGCTGATACCTGTATCTGCGCATGCTGACGGTAGATATCGCCAGTGTGTTCTTCGTAATAGGCCGTAATATCTTCTTCGGAGACCTCGGCGGTTTCTACAATGTAGCGCTGATAATACTCCTGAATGAGAGCACCCTTCATTGTCTCTTCGACCTGCTTCTGGGCTTGCTCAACCTGAGCGACTACAGAACTGTCCACGTCAAGTCCCGCTTCGATTGAAGCAAGTCTGATAAGCTCTCTTTCAACCATGCTGGTTAGAATGAGTTGTTTACCCTCGGGTGTCTCATAGCTGGCTCGCTGGTATGGTGGTATGGCTTCCAGCTCAGCGAGAATATCTTCCTCTGTGATGGAGGTTTCGTCAATCATCGCGTAAATTCCGTCAACGGGAGAGTCGTTTACTGTAACCCCGTAAGTTTCGTGAAGAGCAGGTATGAAGGTGTTTCTGAAATAGTCATTTACGAGAGCTGGTCTCAGCATGTCCTCAATGCCGGATCGAACTTCCTCCATGGAGTCGTAGGATTCAGGTCTCTGCTCAAGCACCATAAAAATGTGTGTTCCCAGATTTGTCTCGTAGGGTGGAAGTATAGTTCCAGATTCGGTGCCGAGTAGAAGAGAAAGAAGATACTGATCTTCTCCTACAAAGGGGATGTCAAGTCTTTCACCGGTCCAGCCGATACTTCCGCCCTGGGATGCTGTGGCTGAATGCTCGCTGAGTTGAATTGCAACCGAATCAAAAGGTACACCAGTAGCAAGTAGTTCCTGTGCCTGTGCCAGCGTTTCGTCGCTGCTTACAAGAATATGTGAAACCATCGCAACCGGGTCGTTCCTGTATTGATACATGTTTGCCTGGTAGTAATCCTCTACAAGGGAATCCGGTATTTCAACAGACTCAATTATCATTGTCTGGTAGAAAACCTGGCCCATTGCTCTGGTTCTTACTTCTTCCACCTGCTTTTCAGCATTTCCAACCATGGCGAGAACAGTAGAATCTTCGGCCAGGCCTGCGTCCCGGGCAGCCATGATAAGAAGTTCTCTCTCTATGACATGATCAAGAAGAGCTCGTTTACCGCGAAGAGTTTCGAAAGAGGAACGCTGATAAGGAGGAATTCTCTGCAGCTCAGAGTCGATATCCTCCATTGTTATTACCATGTCGCCAATTCTGGCGACATCTTCGGCGCCGAGCGGGGCAGCCCCACAACCGGCAATGATTAGTGAAAGTGCCAGTGTCGCGAAAAGAATAGATTTAGTCATTGCTAGTTTACTCCCAGGTCTGTAAGCTGATCTTCAGCTGTTGTGTAAGATATCAGTCCCCGTGCGAATTCAGCCATTGCAGCCTTAACTGAGTTCTGCTGGGGATTCCTGATTTCGGGTACAAGGCAGGGAGCGCCGTCTCTCAGCGCGCGAACCCTCTTGGCCATGGCCAGCGCAAGCTTGTACTGATTCATGCTTGCCGCAGCAAGGTTTTCAACTCCTTCAAAGGATTTCATTCTTGAGCCTCCATCTATGCAGTGCTGTATGTCATTGTTAAATGATTACGACGGGGAATATACAAAAGCATACCCCGGAAGAGGGTAGTTGTTCCTCTTCCGGGGTATCACTGCTATTCTCTGTTTATTCTCCCTCTTCTTCCGATTCACCGGAATTGTGGTGCTCCGTAAGCATTTCCCACCTGGGAAGATTTACAAGGTCAACTTCTCTGAGTTCCGTTTTTATATAGCCCAGTTCTGTTCGATCCCAGAGACGTATTACTGAAATGTTGTCATTATCGCCAGCGATTGCACCATCTGCTCTGCTTGGGAAGTGGAGGGGCTGCCGGTAACAAACTTCTACCCTTGAGGTGTCCGGATTCGACGTGGTATATGCTATAAACTTCCATGTCTGAACGTTTATGGAATCACCTCTGGTGCGACCTCTGCCATTCGGATTTTCCCAGAAAGTAACTACTGTATCCTCTACGACTTCAAAAATATATTCTCCGCCCAGAGGATCGGATAGTTCAAACACATTGATTTCAAGGTTTCCCACATCGGTTGGTCTAATTATTGAGGGGTACCTGCCGGCAAGATATGATGCCTGCTCTTCGCTGACTCTGATGAGAGCAGATCTTGAGACCTCAACTCTTTTGTTTTGCGCGTATTGCGGGAAAGGTAATCTGGAGAATGTTTCCATCCAGTCAGCTTCCATGAACAATGAGTCCGGGAAATCCTGCTCGATAAGACCTCCAACAATGCCACCATGCCTGTCATGATTGGGGCAGGAAATGGCAAATTGAGTGCCCAGCGCAAGTTTGGCGTCGTAATGATACATCGAATCAGGGAAGCCATTTGCACGAAGAGAAGGGCAGACACCCATGGTGTCGGCAAAGTTTCCATAGGAAAGAAGGGAATCAAGGGTAGGAGCAGGGGAACCATCGTTCATGTACATGTGATCTATGTTTGCCTCGGCAAGGGCATACATCTGAATTCTGCAGTTCTCGCGAGGAATTCTGTACATTTCAACCCGCTGGTGAATTCTGAAAATAAGTAACGCAACCAGGAGTACAATCAGCACTCTCACAAGAACCTTTGAACCCATTTAGATCCCTCCGAAGGAAATGGTATAATTAGCGCTTACATTTTTCCCAAAGCCGTATCGCTAATTTATCACCGATACTCTAACAGTGTCAACAAGTAACTTTACTGCCGATCCGAACACTTTGCCGATACCACCGGTTCAGAAATTCGAACCCGCACCAATCCCACCGAGTATGCAACCATGTCTCCACTGAAAGCAAGTGATGCTGTGATATGCCCGGATCCAGTGTTAACTTTCTCAGTGGTTACGCTATCCATGAGCAGTATTACAGAGGAGGGACCTGTGACAGTAATGCAGCCCGGTTCCACAGATACAAAACGGAATCTGGTCGGGATTTCATCGGAAAACAAAACAGAAACCGGTAGTTCGCGGCTGATAACAGTATCAACGAAAAAAGAAATCTGGTCCGGTTCCAGTTGGGATACCACTACTGAGCCAAGCGGGTGAACATCTGATGCTCCCAGTCTTAAAGTTATGCTGGCAGGAAAGTCCTGAGTTCCAGTAATCTGAACGTTCCTGCTGATCAGGGACAGGGATGAACTGATCTGGTGACTGAGCATATCCAGACCGGAGCCGTTGAGTTTAACCAGAACAGAATCCTTGTAGTCTCCCATCACTACATACCCGTCTGCTACTTCAAGAACCAGTGGAAGCCTGGTTTCTATACAGAAGTTTTCCTTATCAATTGCAGATCCCCAGATAAGTATTCCCACGAGAAGTGCGAGTACTACCCGGCTGGTTTTTTCAATCCTGGTCAGTTCTGTCTTCATTGCCTGGTGTATTGAAGCCTATGGCGTTCTGTTCTCTGGAATCAGCCAGAGCGCCATTTTTGGTTTCATATGTTTCTATCTGTTTTGAAAGCTGTTTCGCAAATGCCTTTGCCGCATGGGGAGACATTATGACTCTGGATTTCAGACTGGCCGCAGACGCCCCCGGCATTATTCTTGCGAAGTCCAATACAAATTCAGCCCTTGAGAAGGCCACCAGAACCAGGTTGCTGTAGGTTCCGTCAGTGTCCTCAGGTTTGACGTTGATGCGTGGTCTTTGTTTAACCATTATTTTATCTCCATACATTTTGTTTCGCTACCCGGGAAACACGCTCCTAGCATTGCATGAACTCGGGAGGTGGTCAAGGTTTGGAGGTAATATTGATACCCGACAAGGATATGCAAAGTCTTCTTCGGAAATTCAAAGGAAAAAAAATACTGGTTGCAGGTGATCTTGTACTGGATCATTACCTTGAAGGGACTGTTTCCAGAATATCTCCAGAGGCTCCTGTTCCGGTTGTCGCTCTGGGGGATGGCTGTGAAAGAAAGATTCCCGGAGGAGCTGCTAATGTCGCATTGAATGTGTTGTCTCTGGGTGGCGAATCGATCATGGCTGGTGTTGTAGGTGATGACAAAGATGGAGAAATTCTTCTCGGGCTGCTTACGGATGCCGGTGTGGATGTCGAGGCAGTGATACGTGACCCCGACAGGCCGACTACTGTAAAAACAAGGATTATGGGTAGAAACCAGCAACTGATGAGGATTGACAGGGAGAAGACCCACTTCCTTTCTCCCGATATTGAAATCATGGTCAGGTCTCGAATTGATTCTGTCATGAACGAAGTCAGTGCTGTTATTCTGGAGGATTACGACAAAGGAGCTCTTACTCCCGGTATGATTGAACACATCATCGGAGGCGCTGCCGAGAAAGAAGTGTATGTAGCGGTGGATCCCAAAATCAGAAACTTCTGGAATTTTGCCTGCTGCAGTCTTTTCAAGCCAAATCGGCACGAAGCCGGCAGGGCACTCGGGATGAACATTGACGGTGTAAATATAGCAATAGAAGCTGCCAGAAAAATACGAAAGAACCTCTCTGCAGAAGCTGTTCTCATTACTCTCGGTTCCAGTGGCTCGGTACTGGTTTACGGGCAGGATGATTTGTCACAGCATCTTCCTACTGTAGCCAGGCATGTATTTGATGTATCAGGCGCAGGTGATTCTGTTATCGCCATTATGGGTCTCGCAGGCGGTTGTGGAATGGCTGTGACAGATGCCGCAAAACTTGCCAATCTGGCAGCAGCAGCGGTGTGCGCTGAACCTGGGGTCTATGCGGTAAAACCAGATGATATTCTCAGGGAGGCAGGCAGGTATGAGTGACTGCATAACAAGAGTACCGGTTTATTCCGCTGAGGATGCAGCCAGTCTTGCCTGCAAGCTGCGGGAGCAGGGGAAACAGATAGTGTTTACAAATGGGTGTTTCGATATTCTTCATCCCGGTCATCTGGAAATTCTTGACAAATCCAGAGGAATGGGCGACTGCCTGTTTGTGGGTTTGAACAGTGACGATTCAGTTGAGAGACTCAAAGGGCCATCCAGACCTGTCCAGCCGCTTGAGAGTCGTGCGGCGATTCTTTCCAGTCTCAGATCTGTGGATTGTGTGATCCCATTTTCCGAAGACACTCCCCTGGAATTGATAAAGAAAATCCTTCCGGATGTGCTTGTTAAAGGCGGAGACTATATGGCCAGGCAAGTGGTGGGGGCGGAAACAGTTCTTAAGAACGGAGGCAGAGTGGAGATTGTACCGCTGATTAATGGCTATTCCACAACTCTCATCGTTGAGAAAACGCGCTGATGCCCCAAAAGGACTGCTTTGCGGTAATTATCGGTTTTCTCATTCTCTGGTCGATAACAGCGATTCCCATACTTTGTTCTCCTCTGGGAGACTACCCGGTTGTTGATGCCTCATGGCATAACGCCTGGGCAGGGGAGGTAGCCGGAGGAGATATTTTTATTTATGCCCCGTATTTCAGGGCGCCTCTTTACCCTGTGGTTCTTGGATTTGTTTACATGTTCACCGGAGGCTCCCTGCTTTCCGGTATTCTGCTCAGTCTGTTTTTCAGCGTTTTCTCTGTTCATCTTGTTCACCGGATTGTTTACCGGAGAGCCGGCAGAATTCCTTCACTGGCGGCAGCATCAATCTGGATGCTTTACGGGGTTAATCTCTTTTACAGCACTACTCTCCTTATCACACCAATGTACATCTGCCTTCTCCTGCTTTCGTTTTTCCTGCTTGACCGGGAGAAACCGCATCGGTTGGGATGGCTCTTCCTGGGGTTGGCTGCTATTACACGCCCCGGAGCTGTGCTGCTCTTTCCTCTGGTTTTTATTCTTTATCGCAAGGCATGGAGAAGTGCCTGGCTGCTGACGGTTCCGGTGATTCTTGTCTGGGTTGTAAACCTGGTTAACGGAGATGGCGCAACCATGATATCCAGTCAGGGAGGCATAAATCTGTACATAGGAAGCGGACCGGAGGCGGACGGTTTTACAGCATTTGCTCCATCCGGCACAGGCGTACCATCTGATTCTCTGCCGTATATAGATAATGTGTGGGCAGCAAGTTACGCTCCTTTTGAAGATGATGTATCTCCATCAGGAGTTTCGTCATGGTGGGTTCGGAAAACAGCTGATCACATTATTGCCCACCCTGTCGATTTTCTTGCACTCACCGGAAAGAAACTGTTTTACCTGATTTCACCGGTGGCCATACCAAGCAACTACGATGCTTACTATTTCAGCAGATACTCCCCTGTATTGAGAATTCTGACCGGTTCACCGGGTTTTCCTGTTTCCGGTCTTCTGATCTGGTTGATATTACCCGGAGCTCTTTTTGCGGGAAGGTTTGCCGGACTTGAGAAGAATGTGCTGCTGTGGATTGTTTGTCTTGCCGTTGGAATACTTCCATTCTTTGTGACTGCCAGGTTCAGATTACCGGTAATACCCTTTACCGTTATGTTACTTGTGCCTAGAGCTATGAGAAACATTGGAAGAAGTCTTCTACTTGCTCCTGCGGGTGTGGTAGCTGGTATTGGTTTGGCGCTTGTTACAGTTGATACGGTTAAAATCGGTGGAGTCAATATGGCTTTTCACGATGGCGTTGCTCACTTTCAGCAAGGCTACGAGTCGGAGGCAGAGCTTCTTTTGCTGAAAGCAGTTGAGGTTGCCTTCAGCAGAGATGATGGAATCGATCTGAACGGTGTGGATGCCCTGTACAATCTTGGCATTATCTGCGTCAGAAGACGGGACACAGAATCAGCGAGAATGTATTGGGAAATGGCTCTTGAGAGAGATCCGGGATATACTCCAGCCTATGAAGCACTCATGGGGTTGACCCGGTAATTCGATTGAACCATAAACGCTGTTACCTTCGGGTGTGCTAAGAAAATAACAAAGTCTGTTGTCTGGAGGCTGTTTTGAATCTGAAATTGTTGTTTGACTACTTTCCTCCTGTTGTAGCCATTATGGCTGGCGTTGCTGCCTGGCTGATTTATCTTGGCGTGAAGAAAAAACCACAGGGAACTGATAAGATGAAGAAACTTGCATCGATGATACATTCCGGTGCAATGACCTATCTCAAAACCCAGTACAGGATACTTCTCGTTTTTGTTCTGCTTATAGCGGTTCTGCTCTTCTTTGGCGTTAACAGAGCTACTTCCATAGCGTTTATAGCTGGTGCGGTTTTCAGCATGATTGCCGGTGTTGCCGGCATGAGCGCAGCTACAATGGGAAACGTCAGAACAACTCATGCTGCCAGAAAAAACATATCAGATGCGCTTTCTGCTGCTTTCGGCAGCGGAAGTGTCATGGGATTTGCAGTGGCCGGTCTGGGGCTTCTGGGAGTTTCTGCTTTCTACCTTGTGTTTCACGAGGTGGAAACTGTGAAGATATTTCTCCAGAATCTGCTGGGGATGGAAACCATTGACCTGAACAGCATTGCCGGCTTCGGTATGGGGGCCAGCAGTATCGCGTTGTTCGCCAGGGTTGGCGGAGGCATCTTCACCAAGAGCGCTGATGTTGGCGCTGATCTGGTTGGTAAAATTGAGGCTGGAATTCCGGAAGATGACCCTCGTAACCCCGCGGTAATTGCAGATAATGTTGGAGATAATGTTGGTGATGTGGCAGGAATGGGAGCTGACCTTTTCGAATCATTCGTAGGTTGCATTATCGCAGCAATTGTTCTTGCGTTCAGTATGGACACTGCGGGGGTTTCCGCGTTATTTACCGTTTCCACTGCTGATGTCGCTGCGCATATCGGAAAAACTTCCCTTATCGCTCTTCCACTGGTTCTTGCGGCACTTGGCACGCTGGCCAGTTTTGCAGGAGCTGTATTTGTAAAGCTTTTCAGAAAGGGTTCGCCACATGATGTGCTTCGTCACGCAACCTTCCTGAGCGCGATACTGGCCGTTTTCTCTGCTCTCTGGGTGGTGAATCTTCTTGGTGTTTCCATGGGAGTATTCTGGGCGATTACTGTCGGTGTGATTTCAGGTACTGCCATTGGTCTCTTCACAGAATACTACACCAGCAGCAAGCCTGTCAGGCAAATTGCGGAAGCAACAAAAACAGGATCGGCAACAACCATCATAGAGGGTATTGCAGTGGGCATGGAGTCTACTGCCGGACCAGTATTATTTATAGCGGCAGCTATTATTGTCAGCCATCACTTTGCCGGTCTTTACGGTATAGCGCTCGCGGCTCTGGGAATGCTTATGAATGTGGGGATGACCATGTCGGTGGATGCATACGGACCTGTAGCTGACAACGCCGGCGGTATAGCCGAGATGGCCGGTCTTCCTGAAGAGGTCAGAAAGAGAACCGACAAACTTGACGCCCTTGGCAACACTACTGCCGCAATGGGCAAGGGTTTTGCAATTGGTTCCGCTGCCCTGACTTCTCTCGCTCTTTTCTCTGCCTATGCGAAGGTCACAGGGCTTTTTGGAATCGGAATTAACATCCTGAATCCCAATGTGGTCGCAGGGCTTTTTCTCGGAGGTCTTCTACCGTTCATCTTCGCTTCCATTACGCTGAGAGCGGTAGGTAAAACGGCTATGAAAATGGTAGAGGAGGTACGGAGGCAGTTCCGCGAGATCAAAGGCCTCATGGAGGGTACTGCTGACCCGGAGACAGAAAAATGTGTTGATATTGCTACCAGGGGAGCTCTTCACGAGATGATCCTTCCGGGTATCATGGCACTTGTGATTCCTGTAATCGTTTATTTCGCCTTTGGCGACAATGGCGCGGAAACACTCGGCGGTCTTCTTGCGGGCTCAATAGTGACAGGTGTTCTTCTGGCGATCTTCATGTCCAACAGCGGCGGAGCATGGGATAACGCGAAGAAATACATAGAAGCCGGGAACATGGGTGGAAAAGGCTCCCCCAGTCATGACGCGGCTGTTATAGGCGACACCGTTGGTGATCCGTTCAAAGATACCAGTGGACCATCGCTTAACATTCTTATTAAACTAATGACCGTCGTTGCTCTGGTTCTTGCACAGGTTCAGGCTGGCTGATCCAATGAAAGGAAAACGTAATGAGTGACATACTTGCCTTCAATGAGGAAAACGTAAGAGCTAAGCTTGAGGAAGTACGCCCAATGCTTCAGGCTGACGGTGGAGATATAGAGTTCGTAGCCATTAAGGATAAGGTTGTGCAGGTCAGGCTTCAGGGTTCCTGCAGTGGTTGTGCGTTTGCTGCTATGACTCTGCAGTTCGGTGTTGAGAAATCTCTTAAAAAGTACTTCCCTGATATGGAGCGAGTTGAGAACGTACAGTAAAGGAACTGCTTCAAGGACACAGGCGTGTCTTCTGTTAAGGGGGAGCTCCAGGCAGCTCCCCCTTTCTTCTGAGGATATGGCTTTTGCCACCAGGATATACAGAGAAGCAGTGATATGGCGGAAGAGAATTGATCATGCGCTGGGCAGGTATGTCAGGCAGTCACTGGAAACTCTCGATGCAGATGTTCTTTGCAGTCTTAGAATTGGCGCGGCACAACTGCTCATTCTTTCCACCCCGGCCCATGCAGCGGTTTCAGCCACGGTAGAGGCTCACTCCCACCGCAAGACCAGGGGTTTGGTAAATGCAGTTCTCCGAAAGGTTGCCGGTCACCGCGAAAAAGATGATCTTCCACTGCATGTGCGGTATTCCCATCCGGAGGAACTGGTCAGCAGATGGATCAGTCGTTACGGAGAAATTGTTACCGGAAAACTGCTTGACTGGAATAATCAGCCGCCACCCCTTGGTGGATATGCCTTCGGTCAGATCCCGGATGATACAGCACCAGGGAAATTTCTTGAACGCTTTCGGGTTATGGAGAGACAAGGAGCTTTTCAGCTCCCGAAGCAATTTTATATTCAGGACGAATCTGCTGCAATTGTTGGCCGGGGAATGGCGAAGCTCCCCGGGGAAACTGTTCTTGAAGTAGGAGCTGCCCCAGGAGGAAAAACTGCACACCTAAACGGTACAGGACTGATCATCTCGCTGGACAGAAAAAGAAAAAGAATGGGACGATGGCTGGAAAACCGGGACAGAATAGGTTGGAACGGTTGTTTCCCTGTAGCGGCAGACTGTTCCCGTCTTCCATTCAAAAGCAAATTCGATAAGGTTATTGTCGATGCTCCATGTACCAATACCGGGGTTTACAGAAGAAGGTTTGATGCCAGATGGAATTGGACACCCGAACTTGAACAGGGACTAATTCTTATTCAGCGAAAGATGCTTCAGGACTCTTCAAGAGCGGTGAAGCCCGGCGGTGTGCTTGTGTATTCCACCTGCAGTCTCGAACCTGCGGAGAACTCTGAGGCAGTTCGCCTTTTTGAAGAGAAAAACTCGATATTTGAAAGAGTTCCATTTCCTGCGCCGGAGAGTCTTCTCACCAGTGGAGGATTTCTTTCAATATTCCCACCCGATGTCGGGTTGGACGGGCTTTTTGCCGTCTCCTGGATACGGAAAAGCTGAAAGGATCAGGCAGTGAATTCGGAAACCAGATTTATAACAATCGGACTGATAATGGTTGCGGTTCTTTACAGTCTGTCACTTTCAATTCCACTTTTCGGCGATTCTCTTGGATATGGATACAGCACCGTTAACTGGATTAGAAACAACGGTTACAGTCCCTTTGCAGCAGGATTAGAAAGAGGCGAACAGGCGATGGGGCATCCTACTCTGTTTTTCTGGATGTGGGCATTGCTTTCCGGATTGCTGGGCAATGCTCTCTGGGTAGCCAGGCTTCTGCCGGCAGCAGCGACATTTTTGAGCATATGGGGGATGTACAAGCTGGGAAGACTTCTCTCCTGTGAGATGGCTGGCTGGCTTTCCGCATTTGCTCTTCTTGCCAGTCCTCTTTTTATAACACAAGCCATGAGACCTATGCCCGAAAGCGCTGTTGTCGCGGCAGTTGTCTGGTCACTGTACTGCTATGCAAAGAAAAGATACATCAGCGCGGCAGTATTGTGCGCTCTTGCCATTGTTTTCAGAGAACAGGCCGTTTTTCTGGCAGGGGCTTATTTCCTTTCTGAACTCTTTCAGACCGGTGTAAAGAAACCACTTCGTCTTCTTCTCTTCCTTTCGCCAGCTCTTGTTATCGTTGTCACAGGGCTTATCAATCTTGCTGTAAACGGGCATTTTTTCTTCCCGACTTACATGGGAGAAGGTTCACCGCTTGAGCCAAACTGGCTGGCAATCAGATTGAGACTGTTCGGGGCACATCTAATCTCAGAGGATTTCAGATGGTTTCCAGTAACTGCCGCTCTTGCTGGAATGATCAGGGGAAAGGGTAGAGAAAAAGAGAGGAATACTTTGCCTTTTGTTCTTATTCTTCTTTTTCCATCTCTTTTCTTTCCTCCCGAAAGAATTGCCTTCCTTGCTTTTGTTACTTTTGTGCTGGCTGTATATGCTATTCGTCAGAGGCTGGTTCTTGGAAGATTATTCACAGTATTTATTGTTTTGCCGGTGTCTATTGTGCTATTCCATGTTCTGATAGTTCTGGTATCGCCGGATTCAGCATTGAACCTTTTCAGGTATGTGATGCCGGCATACCCGGTTATCATTCTGGGCTCAATTACTATGGTGTTTAGATACTATTCCAGGAAAACAGCTTTTATCATTGGTTCCATTTTTGTTGTGTCTACTGCAATTGCCAACAGATCTCAACATTTCGATTACCAGTTTGATACATCTCTGGCATGTGCAGGGCCCCTTCAGGATTATAAAGAAGCGGTCCTTTACGGTATATCCCTTGGGGATACCATGCTGGTTTCAGGGATTGATGAGGTCTATTACTCAACTTCGGAGTGTGGTGTAGTTGATTCTCCTGCTTCATTAAGGAGTATTCTGGGTGATCAGCCACTGCTGGAAGAGGGTACTTCTTACACTCTTGTAGTTGCTTCGTTTATGCTTCCATATGGTAACACCGGCATTACAGAAAAACTTCTGCCGCCGGGGTTGGAACTCCGGATTCTCAGGGAGCCACGCTGGGATGATGGCAGAAACACCATAGAAATCTACAGGGTGGAGCCCCGGGTACAATGAGAATTACGCTGCTTTATCCTCCCAGACCTGGAGGCGGAGGAACAAATCTTGTGCCTCCAGTCGGACTTTTGTACCTGGGAGCGGTGCTGGAAAAAGCAGGACATCAGGTTGTCTTACTGGATTTTACTCAGTTGGAGAAAACCGGAAATGATCTGGTGAAGGATGTTGTGAACTCAGACCCCGAGGTATTAATGATCTCAGCTTTCACATCCGATGTCTTTCTCCTGAAGCCAATAGTTTCAATACTTGGAGAAGTTCTTCCGAAAGCAAGACTCTGGCTTGGAGGCCCACACGCTTCTTGCGTTGAAGAAAAGGCATTTCTGGACTTTCCCAGGATTGATGCTGTTTTTCTTGGGGAAGCGGAGGAATCCGTTCTTGAGGCGCTTGAGTTCCCGGAAGTACCTCCTGCGGGAGTTATCTATTCCGGGCAGGAATTGAAAAGTACTCGGTCGCGACAAGTTGAAGATCTTTCCTCTCTCCCGATTCCCGCCTGGCATCTTGCCCCGCCTGAACAATACAGAGGGCTGCCCAACGGAGTAGTACTGAAGAGACTCCCCTACGCCCCTATACTTACCACCAGGGGCTGCCCATACCGTTGCACCTTTTGCGCCGGCTTCAAAGTCACCGGACGAAAGATCCGTCACAGACCCTTGAGCCAGGTCTGGGAAGAAATTGAGTTGCTTGTAAACGACTATGGAGTTGAGGAAATACACATTGAAGACGATAACTTCACGTTTGACAGAAGCTACGCAAAAGAGTTTTGTGAAATCGCTATAAGGAAGAACCTTCCTGTACTGTTTTCCACTCCTAATGGTGTCCGGCTTGATGCACTTGACGACGAGCTTCTCTCGCTTATGAAAGAAGCGGGATGGTATGTTGTACACTGCGGGATAGAATCAGGTTCTGACAGGGTACTGAAGAGGATACAGAAGGCAACAACAACTTCCGAGATAAAGAAAAGTATTGAGCTTATTCACTCCCATGGTCTCCCGGTGGCAGCATACTTCATCCTGGGTCTTCCAGGCGAGACTGAGAAGGACATAGAGAAGACTATTGAATTCGCCCGTACAAGTGGTGTGGAATGGGCTCAGTTCGCCTGTTTCCTTCCTATTCCCGGTTCACCGGACGGAGACAGCTTTCTGAAAGATAATGACATGGTCAGTACAGGCTGGGAGGCCTTCCACAACGCAAAGTGTCCAGCACCCCCAGTATCATTAACTGCATATGAGTTGAAGAAGCTTCAACGGAGAGCATTCATGAGATTCTATCTCAGGCCCGGGCCAATGTTTAGAGCAACTGCACTTCTCTTTCACAGGGATACTTTCTTCAGAATTATCAAACGGGGATTTTCATATCTTTTCGGTGGCAGGCAGCACAACAGGTAATCCTGGATGTTCCGTCGGCGGGCGGCAAGAGCTCTTGACTTGGCAGAAGTTTTTTTTTTAGTTTCCTGCAAGTTTAATCTGGAGGGGTAATGGTTGGAAAGTATTCGGTAGGTCTGGTTATTCCTGCACACAACGAGGAAGAGGGTATTCCTGCTGTTCTCAAGGCTGTACCTGAGCAGGTTGACAGGGTTTTTGTTGTTGCCAACTGCTGCACCGACTCAACTTCCATTGTAGCAGAGAAGTATGGCGCAATTGTAATAGATCAGCCCATAAAGGGTTATGGAAGCGCATACAAGGCAGGATTTGCAGCCGTAGATACTGATATTGTCTGCACCGCTGATGCCGACGGCACATACCCCGTTGAAGATTTTCCCAGACTTATTGAAGACATGTTGGAAAACAAACTCGATTTTATTTCAGCCAGGCGAATTCCAGATGATCATTCCGGCACCGTAAATAACATTATGCGTTTCAGCGGTAACTGGATACTCACGGCTTTTACAATGCTTCTCTTCTGGAAAAAGGTCATAGACAGTCAATCCGGCATGTGGGTTTTTCACAGGGAAATACTTGATAAAATCAACTTGACAAGTGATGGCATGCCCTTTTCCGAGGAGTTTAAGATAGAAGTCTGGAGCCATAAAGAGATTAAATGTGCCGAAAGAGGTATTCCTTTCAGTTACTCCAGCAGAGTTGGGAAAGCTAAACTTAACCTCTGGCGTGACGGCTTCAGGAATCTGGTGTTCCTGTTCGCAAAGAGATTCGGTATCTCTATGACCGGAGCCTGATCTCGACGATTTTTTGATTTTATCTCTGCGATATATGCTTCAGGGTGCGCATAGTTTTTAAGTACCCTCTGCATTTACTCTGTTTTATTGCAGACTGGCAGTGCCCGTGATTTTATGGCGGACCTTTCTCGCCTGTTGACCCAGGCCAGGCTTCAGATTTCCCAACAACGTATACCTGCATTAATATATCCGCCGAAAGCATTGTTATTGCAGCAGGTGATTATTTCTGCTTCGGTTATGACACAGGATATGGCGGACAGACAAACTACAACGGTGTTGATACATGGTTATGGTATTTCAATGAATGGGCACCTGATGAGATGATGAAGAGATTCGCACAGCGATTCTGCAGGTAAAGGGCAACTATGTTTTATCTCTTTCAACCTTGACCTGGGGCGGAATCAAGTCGCTTCTTTACTGATTAGAAACTGATCTGAAAGGGCAAGAAGAACTGCTCTGCTTTGAGATTCAAGCTCAAAAGCATTGTTGAAGAAAAATGCTGAAATACAGAGTACTACTCTGTACAGCATAAACTATCGCATCCTATTTATTGTCCTTCGAAAATTATGAGTTTACGCATCAGGGTGTATCCATCGGATTGAAGAACCAGCAGGTAGACGCCTTCAGGGACATCAATGCCGTATTTGCATTTTCCGTCCCAGAGAGCAGAATGCGACCCGGCGTCGATTTGACCTTCAATGATTGTTCTGACCTTTCGTCCCAGCAGATCGTATACAGCAATGGATACCGTGCTTACCGCCGTCAGTTCGTAGTTGATCCGCGTGTTTTCAGAGAATGGATTCGGTGTATTCTGATGAAGAACACAGATCCCGGGTACTCCCGTGGGCGGTCCTGTTCTTCCTTCTATTGCTAAAGTCGGCGATTTTGATGCCTCAGCAGTGTTCCCGTAAGCACCCATGTTCAGCCGACCACCATTTGGCTCCGGCTCATTGCACCATTCAGCATCCGCATCTCCTGCATCGATACAGGGACTGGTTACACCATCGGTGACCCACCCGGAGCCGTTCCACCTTCCGTATTGTGATGCCAGATGGAAATCGTAAGAAACGGTATCCGCGAATACCGGGTATACATGTATGTTGCCCGGACCTATCGGACCTCTGATGTCTCCGGCAGGATTGTTCCATGTGTTGTTGTAAGCGATTTCAAATTCTGGATTCTGGGCATCAATGCCTATATAGCCGCTAATCACAATATTATTGTTAATCGTTACTGACTCACACGAATCAGGATACCATACCGTGATTCCGGTTTCGCAGGTATTGAATATAGTGTTGCCGTTTATCTCTGAGTTCCTTACATCATCAACGAATATGCCATCCCATGTGTTCACTATGATGTTATTGTTAATTTTCAGATTGTACATAGTGGGGTCATCTTCATAATGACATAGCAGGCCCTTCTGGGCTCCATCATAGATCACATTGCCGATGATATCTATATCGGAAAGCACTTCATGATAATTGAACAGGTCAACGAAGTTGTGGCCTGGACCTCCCGAACTTCCAGGGTTGTCATGCAACAGGCAGTTGGTAACTGAGATATTGCCGCAATCCGTTCTCCAGCAGGACTGCAGCATCACACAGTTCCACCCGATGTCATGAATATCACAAGCGTCAATCGTGGAGTTTTTCACATCTATAAAATGTATCCCGCTACCCTCAGTCAGATAGATTTCACAATCAGTGATATTCAGGTGTTCTCCACCTCGCGCGAAAATTCCCTTGCCCGTGATCCGCAGTTCACTGATATCTATATAGTCTCTTGCTTCAGAGCCGGTCCACGTTCCTATGGTGATCTCACTGTTTGAATGAATGATGGGCCTGTCACTGCTGTACGCTGTCATCGTTATCGGGTTTCCCGGTGTCCCTGTATTTGCGAAAACTATGTTCTCGCCGGAATAAGTACCACTATCTATCAGCACCGAATCGCCGGCAGCAATCACAAATGCCGCATGAGTAACATGCCGCCAGGCAGAGTCCGGTGAGGTTCCGGACCAACCATCATTTCCGGATAGCGAGACATAGTAAGTAGTTGCCTGCACTGGAACAGCAAGGGAGATCAGAAGTGCTGCGATGACGATTATGTTCACTCTACCTCTGGACATCGGTCTATTCATTGATCTTTTCATACTTTTCATCTCCCTTTTCTACTACTGCGATGTTCTTCAATGATGAGTAATATTCAATGCTCTGTCTACCCCTGACCCTGCGGATATAGCCAGATGTATAATTATACTTCTGCTATCGTCCTGTTCCTCGTCAATGCACTTAACAGATTTACATCTGACCCCGGTAGAGAGCCTCCATATTCTCGTAATACAGGTAGGAGTCTTCTGATGGTGGGCCGACTTCCACGAGGAGCTCCTCTGAGGTACGGTCGGAGGTTTCCTTTTCCAGCCAGGCCAGGAAGGTATGCCCGCTCTAATACCGCATCGCCGCAGTTGCGGTTCGGGCTTGACGGTTGCTGAAGCAGTCGTATCCATTGCATGAATCCTTGGCCATACAGACTCTCTCAACCCTTATTCAGAACCATAACTATTTCGGCGGCTATGCTTACAGCTATCTCGGCAGGTGTATGACTGGAAATAGGAATGCCTATGGGGGTGTGTACTTTGCTGAGGTCTTCATCGGTGAATCCCAGTGAGCGCATTTCTCCAAAAACATGCTTTCCTGTTGTTCTGCTTGCCATCATTCCCAGGTATTTCAGTTTTTTCGGAAGCATCTGCCGGAGCACTTTGGAGTCTCCGTGGTGTGAAGCCGTCATAATGACCACCAGAGCATCTCCTTTATCAGAAACCAGTTCGGAAACACTGTCGTAGTCAACAACAATCTTTTTGCATGCAGACGTGTTTTCTGCCATAGTCCAGACATGCTCCCTGTCATCTACAATTACCACCCGAAGATCAAGTGAATTTAAAACTGGAGAGAGAGCAAGACTGCAGTGTCCACCTCCAAAAATGTAAACGGTTAAAGGAGGAACCAGCTCTTCCGTATACTCCCAGGAGTTTTTCAGAACCTGGAGTCCTGGATTTGATACAAGATGGTCAAGCAGACGAAGACCGTTACTATTCACAACGAGCCCCATTTTTCCATCAGGCTCAAATTCTGCGGGAGAGGGCGGTATTAGAATAATCTTCTGGCTGCCGGAGCAGATCATTCCGGATCTTTGTTCCGGTTCCGCGTTGCCGGTGTGTTCAAATGAAACCAGGCGGGGTTTCTTTTCATTGCTTTCAAGCATTTCCCGGGCCATTTTAATTACCCTGAATTCCATAGAGCCACCGCCTACTGAACCCCCGCAGGCGCCCTCAGGTGGAACGATCATCTTGAAGCCGATTCGTCCAGGGCAGCTTCCATGAGTTTCTGCAACAATACACAGAATAGTTTTTTGATTTGATGCCGAAGAATTCAGAAAAAGATCAAGAGGTTTCATTTGAATATCACCCCGCTTAACGCATAGTAAATGGCCATTAGTGATGAGAAGACAGCACTGGAGAAGAATCGCCAGTGTAACGGTAATTTGTTCTGTATTATATAATTGGCTGCAAAGGCCAGGGGCAGGTTTACTGCGAAGGACTTTAGCGCAATGGTTAGAATTGACCAGTGAACCGCAGATGTTTGTCCGGTGAGCAGAAAGATGAAGAGCAGATGCCTGGCAATCCACAAAGGGTTGAAGTACAGCATGGCCATAAGGGTTCTCTGCATACCATTATACCTGTCATTAATGTATGCGAACCACGCAGGAATCTCCAGTGAATAAACCAGACCTCCAGCCACCATCATTCCCAGCAGTCTCTCAATCGAGAACTCACGTGTCAGAAGCGCGGCTATTGTGTCGCCAAGGGGGTAGATAATGAGTCCCCTGATTACGTTCGCAAGTTTGTACTTCAACTTCTCTTGCCTTCAGTAAGAGCCATAAGAACTCTTTCCGGGGTCATAGGGGCAGTGTAGTTCGCGGAGGTATTCGGGTTGAATGTCCTCATTGCATCAAGGATGGCGAACCATGCTCCTATTCCGTACATGAACGGAGGTTCTCCTATGGCTTTGGAGCCTTTGAGACCCACTCCGTCTTCCAGTACTTCCCCTTCAGCAAAGAGAATATTTACCTCATCAGGAGTAAAGCCGATGTCCGGAACCTTGTAAGTGGCAAGAGTGTCCGCAAGAAGTCGTTTGCTTCTGCTGTCCCATTTCAGTTCCTCCATGGTTACCCAGCCGATGCCCTGGAGCAGGGCACCTTCCACCTGCCCCCTGTCCAGAAGCGGATTCAGCTGGCTGCCTCCGTGGTGGATAATGTTTACACTGTTTATTTTGTATGTTCCCAGCAGGCAGTCAACAGTAACCTCAGTGACTGCAGTGCCTGACACATGATAAGCAAATGGTCTGCCTTTTTCGGTTGCCTTGTTAAAGTGTATTCCGGGGGTGGCATAATGCGCGTGGCTGGAGAGATCAGTTCTGCTCATATATGCTTTCATCACAAGCTGATTCCAGGAGATATCCGTTGATTTTTCTTTGTTCCATACTTTTGAATTCATCAGGTGAAGGTTTTTAACTTCGCAATCAAGTATGACGGACGCAACTTCAAGAAGCCTGCCCCTGATTTCTTTACAGGCGATCTGCGCCGCATTGCCATTCATGTCGGCGCCTGAACTGGCTGCCGTTGGGGATGTATTTGCTGTTCTTGACGTGTTGGTTGATTCCACTCTTGTTTGCTCTACGGGAATGGAGAAAACATCAGCGGCAACCTGCCTTATTCGCGAGTTTACCCCCTGTCCCATCTCTACCGCGCCTGTACTTATGCCCACGCTGCCATCTGTGTACACATGCACAAGGGCGCTTGCCTGGTTGAGAAAGGTAGTGGTAAAGGATATTCCAAAGCAGACGGGCATCATGGAAATACCTTTTTTCAGATATCTGTTTTCACTGTTGAATTTGTAAACAGATCTTCTAGTCTCTGCAACATGAGCAAACTCTTCAGCCAGGTTCCACGAGCTTCTTATTTCATCGCACGGATATTCCATTCCATAGGGAAAGCAGTCTCCCGGTTTCATAAGATTCTTTTTCTGTATCTTATTCACAGGTATTCCGGTTTCAACAGCAGCTTTGTAAATAGCTGCTTCCATTATGAACATGGCCTGAGGTCCGCCGAAGCCCCGGAAGGCGGTATTGGGTGCCAGGTTTGTTCGGCAGCAGTATCCTGCAGCGCGAACATTGGGAATGAAGTAGCTGCCTGTGCAGTGAAACAGGGACCTTTCCAGAATCGCTGTGGAAAGGTCAGAGGCAGCTCCGCTGTTCTGATAGTAGTTCACCTCCCAGACAAGAATTTTTCCATTCTCATCCAGACCTATTGTGAAATCGCTTGAGTAGGGGTGTCTCTTGCCGGTATTGACAAGGTCTTCGTGTCTCTTGAGAATCAGCTTGACAGGTCTGCCTGTCAGGTGTGCTCCAAGGGCTGTCATTACAGCCCAGGGAGTGGCCTGATCTTCTTTTCCTCCGAATGCACCGCCCAGTCGCACAACATCCACCTGAACAAGATGGACAGGGAGCCCGAGTACGCGGGCCGTAATCTTCTGCACAAATGACGGACCCTGAGTAGAAGATGTGATATGAAGGGCATTTCCTTCAAGGGGAATGCAGAGGGCGCTCTGTGTTTCCAGATAAAGGTGTTCCTGACCTCCGGTTTCCGCCGTTCCCTTTATCACGTGAGTACATTTTTTCAGTGCGGTTTCAGTGTCTCCGCATGAAAAAGTTCTAGGTGGAACGATTAGATCACCCAGTTTCGCGGCTTCTCTCGGGTCGATCACAGTCTTAAGTTCTTCAACTTCCATTGAAATAGCATTCATAGCTTTGTAAGCCTGACGCCTGGTCTCTGCCAGCACTATTGCAACAGGCTCTCCGATGAAGTGAACAGTATTTCCAGCCAGAAGAGGTTCATCCATGACAATGTTGCCTATCTGGTTTTCTCCGGGGATATCTTCTGCGGTAATTATCTGGATTACTCCGGCATGAGCCTCTGCTCTGGAAAGATCCAGAGAGAGTACTTTCCCGTGGGAGCAGGATGATGTAAAGACTGCTGCATGGAGGGTGCCGACAGGTTCTCGCATATCGGCCGTAAATATTGATTTACCTTTCACATGGAGTATGGCATCGAAGTGTTTCATTCCAGCGTTCCTCTTGTAAGGTGAGCCCTTATCTGGGCTTTCAGCAATTCTTTCTTGTATTCTTTTGATCCTCTTACATCACTGATAGGTGAGATTTCCGTTGCTGCCACTGTGCAGGCATCCTTAACGGTTTTTTCAGAAACAGTTCTGCCGTGAAGGTACTCTCCTGTTTTTGCCAGAAGTAGAGGAATGGGGGATACTCCGCCTGCTGAAATTCTGGCCTGATGAATAACACCATTCTCAACCTTGAGAAGCATGGATGAGTTCACGCTGGCAATGTCCAGATATTCCCGCTTGCATACCTTCAGCGATGAAAGAACTGATCCGGATTCGGGAATGGGAAAGGAGACTTCAGTGAGGATTTCTCCCCGTTTCATATTCAGCTTTTTGTAGCCGAGATAGAATTCGCAAAGAGGAATCGATCTGCCGTCAGTTGTTACTGATGCGTTCAGGGCAAGAAACACTATGGCAAGATCGGCAATAGGGGAGGCGTTTACAATATTGCCTCCCACTGTGGCTCTTGATCTTATCTGAGTTGATGAAACTCTGGAAAGAAAATCCTTCATATCCGGGAAGATATTTTCAATAGCCTGTGATTCCCTGAGTTGAGTGAAGGTTATAGAGGCTCCAATTCTGACTACTCCGGCATCTCTGTGTATGAAGTTGAGATCATCTCTGCGGGAAAGGAATCCGGGCTGTTCATCGGAGAGTTTATCGCTTGAGTGTACATAGATGTCAGTGCCTCCTGCAATAACTGTTCCGTCCGGCGGATCTTTATGCACGGGCAGTTTGCTCAGTCTTTCACTGATGGTATTGAAGTAAGCCGGTACGTGTCCTTCTTCGATGAGCATTTCAAGTCGGTCTTCCCGGTTTGAAGGAAGTTCTTCCATAACACGGTCAACTGCCCTCTTCACCGCAATGTAACCGGTACAACGGCAGATATTGCCATCCAGAGATTCCATAGCAGCAGAGGCGGAAAGCTCTGAAGATCCAAGCAGACAGCCGGTAAGGCTCATTATCATTCCCGGAGTGCAGAAGCCGCACTGTGAAGCCGCTTCGTCATAGAATGACCTCTGAAAAGGTGTCAGTTCATCACCTGTTGTCAGCCCTTCAATGGTTACCAGATGACAGCCTTCTATTTCTCCGATGGGGAGGAGACAGGAACAGACAGCGGAGTATTCAACTCCTGTTACTCCAGGTTTTCCAACAACAACGGTGCATGCTCCGCAGTCGCCTTCTCTGCACCCTTCTTTGGTACCCTTGAGACCGGTTTGAGAGCGTATCCAGTCAAGCACTGGAAGCCCCCCTGCGCAGTCCTCGGTAATTTCTTTATTGTTACAGATGAATGAAATCATAATCCCTCCAGCACACAACAATAACCCAAATACCGCAGCTGCGGTACTGCCGGTGAATACGTTTCTGGTTCTGCCTGGAAACAGCTGATATATTCAGTTGCGCTTGTCCGGTGCATATGTCGTGTTTAACAGATTCTGCATGGAGTTACGGGGAAATGAAGAAAACCTGCTGTGTTCCACAAATTTCTGATTGTGCAGAGACTGGTGAATGGTATCACGGCAGTCCTGAGCGACTCTCCATTATTCGTCCCGGATCAACAATAACCAGGAATAGAACTCTTGCCATGGCGTTTTCCCACAAACCGAACCATGTGTGTATTGAAGTAATGGTAAATGAAGAATCAGGCTTAAGAGCCATTACCCTGAAACAGGATGGAACCCGAAAAGGCTACCTTTATCATGTGATTCCTGATAATTCTGAAACTGATACAAGGGAAGATCCTGAATCTGTGATGTTTCCGGGGGACGAGGTACTTACCACCAGAGAACTCCGGGTGGAGCTTCTTGAAGAGGTTCCTCTCAGAGATGAGTACATATTTCATATTTTCTGAAGCAGTAAACCCCCTCCTCTGAAAGATCAGAGAAGGGGGTGCTGTTATATCAAGTGGTCTTTACAGACTTTATTGCACCGGTGAATACCGGGAATCACCGAAGCCGAGAACTGCAAGGAAGATGTAGGGGAGGAAAATCAGACCAATTGCGAATCCATCGCTTCGTCCGAAATTTCTTGCAAGGCCGATGCTCATCAGTATTGCTACCACAAGGTTGGCGAGTGGCACAAGCATCAGGATTATCCACCAGCCCGGCTTACCGGCAATTTTCAACAGAACAATAGCATTGTAAATGGGAACAATCGCTGCCCATCCGGGCTCTCCCGCTTTGACGAAAAGTTTCCACTGTGCTATTATCAGGAATACTGCTATGGCAAAGTTGAAAAATAGAAATATCGGGCTTGAGAAATTTGCCAGTGCATCCTCTATCATTGGATCGCCAGCGAAAGCAGAACCCGAGATCAGTAAAAGAACCAGTAAACTAAAAACTCCGGACGTCTTTTTCATTCTTCCTTCCTCCTTTAGACAAGTTTCGAACACTGTAGCATGATACAGTATTGCCTGACGCTCTGCAAGCCCTGAGATGACAGTTTGATAATCCTGAGACAGGAACTAATCAGGTTGACTCAACTCGGCTCTTCACTGATATTGAAGCTCGGTTCAAGGAGGATTGGAATTTGAACAAACAAATTGTTTCTTTGTTCCTGAGTGCATGGCTCATTGTTTTGATGGTGCCAGCTTCTGCTGCTGGCTGGCACTGGGAGCAGATCGGACCGCAGGGAGGTTACTTCAAGGACTTTGCAGTTCATCCGCAGAATTCCCAGGTAATCTACGCGGGGAGTGATGACTCCGGGGGCTTATGGAAAACTGCAGATGGCGGACAGTTCTGGGAACTCATGACTGCCGATTGGCCTGATATGACCGCATGGCACATTGAGCTTGGCCCATCTGATCCTGACATAGTTTACCTCTGCGATCCATACGGCAGATACGGTCTTCTTAAATCAGAGAACGGGGGGCAGAGCTGGCAGCAGATAACAGACGGTCTTACTTCACAGGCTTCCAGGATGGTTTCCGGCCTGGTTATTGCATCATCTGACAGCGATTCGCTTTACATAAGCACAGGATTGAACAGGTACGGTGATCCGCCCAAGCCGGGTGACGGTGTTTACGCATCGGTTGACGGTGGTCAAACATGGACACCTGGCGGTCTGCAGGGAAACACTGCTCTGTGCATTTGCATATGCGGTAATGGCTCGCTTCTTGCCGGGCTGGAAGAGCAGGGACTGTATCGACTGGAAGAGGGGGTTACATGGACCAGGGTATCAGGCATTCCCGACGATGGAAGTGTCTGGCAGCTGGATTGTATGGACAGCGTAGTTGTGGCAGCGGTCAACCCATACGGTGTTTATCTCAGCCTGGACTACGGGGCCAGCTTTGAGCTGAGCTATTCCTCCTTTTATACTGCGGACCTGTCCATTTCCCGCGTGTCTCCCGACATTGAAATTTATGCATGTGCATTTCCGGGTTTTGTGAAGTACACAGCCTCTTCCGGAGAATGGGTGGATGTAACTTCACCTCCCCTTCCGGATGATTTGATGATAATGGGAGTTACTGCCGGGGAAGACAAGATATACTGCGGCGCATTTGCGAACAGTCCAATCTACGTATCTGAGAATAGTGGACAGAGCTGGTCTGAATTGCCGTCATTTCCCCGGTCGAATTATCTTTGCGGTCTGGCTGTGGATCCGTCAGACCATGATCGTATTTTTGCTGCCAACCTTGGCAGTTACATGTCTCTTTTGAACTCACAAGCCCTGTCCGTGACCACTGATGGAGGCCAGACATGGACAAGAACTGGACCGGTGGCACACGGTCTTTTTATTCATTTCAGTCCGGGCAGCTCTGATACACTCTACTGTGGAACCTTTCGCAATGGAGCATACAGATCGGAAGACGGTTTCTCCACCTGGGAAGCCATAAGAGAGGGAGACAAGATTGTTTTCGACCTTGCGGTTGATGACAATAATCCATCGGTTCTTCTGCTTTCAGAGTGGGATATCGAGCAGTCTACAACCGGTGTTTATCGGAGCACCGACAGCGGGGAGAGCTTTGAACTGGTACTGCCGATGGTATGTTCCCGTCTGCTTCATGTAACTCAGTCCGATGTTTTTTTCGCAGCCACAACTCAGGGGCTGTACATGAGTACTGATCAGGGACAATCCTGGAGCTTTGGAGGACTGTCGGCCTGGAACCTGATGTCACTTGAATGGAATAACAGTGGCTTGTATGCAGGAGCAGAAACCGGGGAGATTTTCCGGATTACAGCAACTTCTCAGGAAGATATTTCAGGCAACTGGGAGAAACCGGTTAATGTGGCTGATCTTCTATTTATCGAGGATGTTCTATACGCAGGCCTGAATGGTGCGGAGGTGGACACCACATTTTCAATGCATGGCGGAGTCTGGCGTACTCCTGATTCAGGAGATACCTGGGAAGATATGACAGGTGATCTTTCTGTGGATCATATCTACGGTAATTCGCCAATGGCTCTTTGCGAATCAGCCCTGATTACCACGACTTACGGAGGAGGAGTTCAGAGATTAAGCGATTTGCAGCACATAGAACCTCAGGAAATAGACACAGGCTCAACTGTTTCAGAGCTGACTGTTTCTCCCAACCCGTCCATTAACGGATTCACCTTTGAACTGGCCAGTCTTAATTCCGGTTCCATACTGGTTGCAGTGCATGATTTATCCGGGAGACTGCTCAGGCAGTGGGTGGTTGAGGTTGTCCCCGGCGGTACGGTAGATTTTTTCTGGGATTGTCGCGATATGGCTGGAGATGCAGTTCCTGCCGGTGTGTATATCTGCTCAGTGGTTTCTTCCGGAGACCAGCGCCGAAGTTGCAGAATGATTCTTGTTAGATAGGAGTAAACACATCCGGAAAACGGATGGCTGGATTGACTGCTCATCCTTGTGGTACATGCAAGGGTTCATGTATAAACGATAATACCCTTCAGTGAAAAGGAGAATCGATTATGGCTAAAAGAAATCCTGTACAGAATTTTATGCGAGGCTTGATTCGCCTTGTGGTATTTGTTCCGTTATGGATGCTATTTGTCTGGCCTTATTTCAACGTTTCCCGTTTCAAGTTCGGTGAATCAATTATATGGATTGGCTTGTTGACCGTCGCTATTTTCTGGATTGCCAATCTTTTTGCAAAGATGGTTCATGTACTGCCGCAGTGGCAGAGAATGGTTCTTCTCAGGCTGGGAAAATCTGTCGGAGCCCGGGGCCCGGGATTCTTTCTTATTCCACCATTTATTTACTCAGTTGCCAGGATTGTTGATATCAGAATAACAACATATGAAGTGAAAGCCACAAAAACTCTCACCCAAGACAACATTCCCATTGACGTTACCGCTGCTGTTGAGCTTGAGGTGGAAAATCCGGAGAAGGCTGTTATTGATGTTCAGAACTACTGGAAAACAACTGAATGGGTTTCAATGGAAGCTCTTAAAAGTACAATCGGAGCCAATGATCTCAGGCCACTTCTTAGTGATACCGACCGGATCGCAAATGAGCTCAAAGCTATTATAGACAGAGCGGCCTCAGATTACGGTGTGAATGTACGAGCCGTGCGTATTACCGATGTTGGTACTCCGCAATCTCTGGTTGAGGAGCTCGCGGTTATTGCCAGAGCCGAGAGATCCGCGAAGGCAAAGGTTATTCAGGCAAAAGCAGAGCTGACTGTGGCTGAATCCATTACAGCAGCTTCAAGAATGCTTGCAGAGGTTCCGAATTCCATGGTATTGAGGCAGATTCAGGCACTGCTGGATATCTCCAAGGAAGAGAGCGCGATGGTTATTATTTATCCGGCATTGAGTGGAATGGGACAGCAGATAGCAGCCGCGTCCGCAGGCAATCAGGCGAACACGCATGAATCCGGAAAATTCAGAGTTCAGAACCCATCTGACCAGTTCTAGGAGCGTGACTGACAATGGGCGTTGAGTAGAAAGGCTTCACGGTCGAGTTAGAATTCTTGGAGATTTGAGGAGAATAGCACCGCTATTTGACAATAATCTACGAGGATTGTAGCCGATTGTGG
>JAIOSV010000045.1 GCA_021107435.1 Candidatus Sabulitectum sp.
CCACAATCGGCTACAATCCTCGTAGATTATTGTCAAATAGCGGTGCTATTCTCCTCAAATCTCCAAGAATTCTAACTCGACCGTGAAGCCTTTCTACTCAACGCCCATTGTCAGTCACGCTCCTAGAGGCTTGCATTCACTGAAACAAAAGAGCAATAAATATATTATCAAGAGAAGAGAGAACAGATACTTAAGCAAATGGTACAGATAGATTCCATGGCAAAGGGATCTATGACTGCTGAATACCGTGAAACAAAAAGGAAGGATGGAGAGAAGGAATCTTGAATGATTCCTGGGGAGAAGTTGTGTGTTGCCAGCTGTTTGATGAGCTGCCTGAACGGAAGAAACTCGTGAGTGGGAAAGAATCAAGAGAAAAAACGCGGCAAATTCGTAATTATGAAATCAGACACAAAAGAAATGATGAATGTGCGTTGTGTTCCATAGGTATTCAGTTTTTCTATCCTGTATTCTTACAGGGGAAGTGTCTTTGGCTTTGCAGCTTCAGATAAAGTAGTAATTTGAATGAGAGTTATGAGAAATACCGACCTGAAACGCAGGTATTCCCGCAAAAAACTCCGCTTGTGTGAATTTTACCGGATCAGATCGTTGTGGCGAAATGGCAACTAGTTTAATACCAATTTATATTTGAGTACCCTATGGCTAAATTACCTTGATTGTTGGATGGAATGCAACGAAAGTGGAATGCAAATGAAACTAAAAAAAGAATTAGGTCTTTTTGATGTATTCAGTATCGCAACAGGAGCAATGATAAGCTCCGGTATTTTCATTCTACCCGGACTTGCTTTCGCTCGAAGTGGTCCTGCTGTAATTGTATCATATTTCTTGGCTGGTCTTTTTGCCCTTGTTGGTATTTTCAGTGTTATAGAGCTTTCTACAGCCTTGCCGAAAGCTGGAGGAGACTACTATTTCATTACAAAGAGCCTAGGGCCGTTCATTGGCACAGTATCCGGTTTCTTGAGCTGGTTCGCCCTATCTTTAAAAAGTGCCTTTGCCATATTTGGCATATCAGGAATAGTCTATATTTTTACCGGATTTCCAGTATTGTTCTCATCTGTGATTATTTGCTTGCTTTTTGTGGTATTGAATTCGGTGGGAGTAAAAGAATCTGCCAAGTTACAAATAACACTTGTGACTGGGCTGTTGTTGATATTGATTCTTTACCTGATTTTCGGATTCTCAAAAATGAATAACACTCATTTTTCTCCTTTCTTCGCTCAGGGAATTAATTCGGTATTTGTCACAGCAGGCTTCATATTTATTTCTTTTGGCGGATTGTTGAATGTTGCAAGTATCTCAGAAGAGGTCAAGAACCCGAAAAGGAATATCCCTCTTGGGATGATACTCTCAGTTGTAACTGTTACTGTGATGTACACGTTGCTTCTTGTTGTAACAGTTGGTGTTTTACCAGCGCAGGACTTTTCCGGTTCTCTAACACCTCTTTCTGATGCTAGCAGAAATTTCATAGGTCCCACTGGATTTTACATCATTACAATTGCAGCCCTGTTAGCTTTCGTTACTACGGCAAATGCCGGGATAATGTCTGCGTCGCGCTACCCCCTTGCTTTGAGCAGAGACAATCTTCTTCCGAAAGGAATCAGTAAAGTCAGTAGGCGGTTTAAAACACCAGTTCGCTCGATTGCTGTTACAGGGATTCTCATAATCCTTGCACTGCTTATACCATTGGAAACGCTTGTGGAAGGTGCTTCAGTAGTTATTCTCACTGCATATGTAATGACAAATGTTGCGGTACTGGTTCTCCGCGAAAGCAAACTGAAGAATTACCGTCCCAGTTTCAAAGCACCACTCTATCCGTATCTGCAAATTGCAGGCATCTTGATATTCACTTTTTTCATCATCGATCTTGGTCTGGAAGCAATTGAGATCAGTATTGCTTTTCTTGTGGCGGGTGCGGGAGTTTATCTTTTCTATGGAAGGAAAAATTACAAGGGTGAATATGCTCTCTTGCACTTGTTGAAAAGAATCACCGATAACAGGTTGTCCGAACACATACTTGAATCCGAATTTAGAAATGTCTTAATCGAAAGAGAAAACATAAGGCAGGATAAATTTGACGAGCTGGTTAACTCAGCAATAATTCTTGATATAGAGAACTCACTGGACATTAAGCAGTTATTTGAAGTAATAGCTGATAATATAACCGGTAGTGTTCATCTTCCAATTGATCGAAATGCGATCGTTTCGCATCTGGAGCGCAGGCAGCAGGATTGCAATACTGCAATTACTCCATTTATTGCAGTTCCACATATAATTGTGGAAGGAAGTGATCATTTCTTTCTTATGCTCATCAGATGCAGGAATGGAGTTAAATTTACCAGCAAAGAAAATTCCGTGAAAGCAGTTTTTGCTTTTATAGGAACTAAGGATGATAGAATCTTTCATCTGAGAACATTGGCAGCCATTGCCACCCTTGTTCAAAAGGACAGCTTCGAAGAAGAATGGCTGGGAGCTGAAGACATCCATTATTTAAGAGACATGCTTTTGTTGAGTGACAGAGAGAGGTTCGCGCTGAGAACCGACCATCCTGTTTGAAGTGGGAATCAGAGCGGTACTGAGAAAAGCAGCATAGGAAATTAAAAAGAGAGAATCCGGGACGGAAGTTCCCCTGTGTCACATTCTTCCCCAGGAGTGTCAAATGCAAAAAGAAACACAGGAACCATAAAGCATACAGTGATTGCACCGGCAGGCTCAACCAGACGGGAGCAATCTTCATTATGGTAACAGATCAGAATCGATGAAGAACAATAAAGGGAGGAAACATGTATTTACTCGCACTCTGCGCCCTGCTGCTTTATCCCGCTGAACAGGAATCTCTCTTCGAAATCCAGACTGAACCCGGGGACACTCTTATCATTGAAGCTACTTTCATGGGTTATTCAATGGGTGATTATTATCATGCTGCATTTACCGACGAGAACGGTGATCTGTTTACCGCCTGGGCTCCCACAGTCAGAACTCCCTGTCTGGGAGTATTCCTCTTCCAGCACAGGGGAGAGCCTGTAGAAGTAACAATTGTGAATGTGCTTACTTACATCCCTGAAGCCGGCGACATTGTTTGCCCGATTCTCATGGATGCCGGGGTAGAGCAGGAAACCTATTCTCAGTGGTACGAAAGGACATCAGAGGAACTCGGGATTACCACCTGGCAGGAACTTAATAATCACTTTGGAGAGCCGGAAACAACTGAAGCGCCATTCATTGAGTATGAATATCTCCAGGAAACCGGAGCAAGCTACAGACATATTCTTCAGCCTGAGAGTGAGGAAGAGGGGAATCAGGAGAGTGACCGGGAATGAAGTCATCCGCAGTTTTCTGGGACAGGGCATTCACAGGCCTGAAACTTTCTGCAACCGACTTTTCAAAGAGCAAGTCCTCTGAAAGTCTGATTGATTTCTGCAATCGTCATCTTTCCGAAGGGTGCAGTGTACTTGATCTTGGCTGCGGGGGTGGAAGGAACTCCCACTATCTGGCGCAGGAAGGTTTTGAACTTTACGGTATGGACATATCAGAAGCGGCTGTTGATATATGTCGGAAGAGATTTGAGCAATTCAGCCTCAAAGGGAATTTCAGACAGGGAGACTTCACCAGCATACCCTTTGAAGACAATTCATTCCAGGGAATAGTATGCATTGCTGCTATTGACCATGTAACCCTTTCAGGAGCGGAAGCGGCAGTAAGAGAAATGCGCAGGATATCAAAACCCGGCTGTAAGATCCTCATTACTTTCGATCCCTCCGGAACAGACGATGATATTGTTCACCAGGCCGAAATCCTCAGTGACGGTTCCCTGTTCTTCACAGAAGGAGACCAGCAGGGAATGATCTTCAGAAGATACACAGACGCTGAGATTAAAGAACTCGTCGGAGAAGAAAACATCATCAGCTTCAATCACTCGCCCGGCGGAGCAAGGATGGTTGTCTGTATTTGAGATAATGGTCAGGCAGTATTCCGGCACTCTTTTCAGGAGCACTGGGAATCAGGCTGTACCATTCTTACAGATGCAAACCAATGATATGTCAATCGCTAATTGATAATTGGATATTGCCTGTGTCAGCGGGTAGCACTATAGTATTGAAGCAGAGCTATTTCTTCAGCATTCCTGTTCCTGCCGCAGCTGGATGCGGGAACCGTATGGATTGAGGATTTATTGCCTGAAAAATGATTCGTTGCTGTAAGGAAGGACAAAACGAATATGGAAGGAATTTCACAAAAAGTTCGACATCATCTGATTTTCGTTGTTGTTTTCACCGCTTCAGTGGCTGCCGCACAGCCCTTAATGCTCACCGACTCGCTTTCCACAACCTTCGGGGATTTTGTCATTGTACCCGGTGGCAGGGTGGTTTTCATCAATTCAACCGGCGCACTCAGTTCCGTCAGTATCGATGACCCTTTCAACACAAGCTCTTTTTCAGTGGACTGGGCGCCGGAAGATAACGGATGGGTCGGGCCCGGAGAGATCAGGCTTTTAAGAATCAGTCCGGATGGAAGCCAGCTGTGTGCTGCAATTCAAGTGTCCATTCCAGACAGTCTCCTTAATTCGGATCTTTCAATACCTGAGCCGATAGTTATTCTTGTCTGCAATTCTGATGGTGAAGGAGCAGAGATCGTCGGGGTAACACTGGATTCAAGTGAAGAGCTTTCTTTTGATTTTACTCAAAATACCAGATTGCTGTACGGGGCGCATTTTCTGGGGTGTACGCCCGATCCGGAATCCTTTATAGCTCTGCAAGTGGGAGCCGACAGCAACTCAATCCTTCCGTATGATGTCATTGATCTGGAAGATGGATTAAGATTGAATTCATGGGGGATAATCAATGACTTCTTCTACAGCAACCCCTGGTCTGACCTTATTGCTGCCGGTACAGCGTCTTTAACAGCAATTGCAGATGTATCAACATTCTTGATTCTTTTTGAGGACACCACTCTCACTTCATCGGTAATAGAGCAATGGGTTGAACCGGACGCGGGCCTTGCGCAAATAGATGAAACCCAGATTATCAGGCTTTCGGATGGAACATTCTTTGAAAATCCCGGAGACCCGTTTCTTGTGCTGTGCAGAATGTCGAAAGACAACTACATTTTCAGCCGAGATGGCGGAGAAACTCTCGAAAGAGGAATAATCTACTGGCTGGCCTTTGAAGTGGAAGAATCACAGGAACTTCCAGAGCTGACAGGCTATCTTACATCCAGAAGCAGAGCCTTACCCTCGGATAACAATGCCGGTATTGTATTCAGAGCCGGCAGAGGTTTGTACTACTACGAATTCCAGTGATTAATACCTGATCCTCAGAAGAACAACCTTCCAGCTGTATTGTACATCCTACCGGGCAATTCTAGCCGCGAGCAGTGTGAAATCATCCGCGTAAGAACTTGATCCGTGAAAGATGTTGACTTCTTTTTCAATCAGAGCGAGGAGTTCATCAAGGGGCAGTTCCCTGTTTCTGGCTGCGATGTGAGCAATCTGCTTATCACCAAATTCCTCTTCTTTGCTGTTCATTGCCTCCGAAACTCCATCTGTGTACATAAGAATCGTGTCACCATTCCGGAGAGTTATCTTACCCTCTTCGTACTGTGCGTTTTCAACAACTCCGAACAGCAGTCCGCCTCTGGTCAGCATTTTCTCGTGACCGTCATTCTCAATCAGAAACGGGGGATTGTGACCGGCATTTACATAACGCAGATGTTTTTTCACCGGATCAATACAGATCATAAAAAAGGTGATAAACATATCGGAAGGGGTGTTTTCAAAAACAAGCTTATTTATCCTTTCAGCAGATTCAGATAGACTGGCACCCATTGCCTGGGCGGTTCGAAGTGAAGCCTGCAGGTTCGCCATGAGCAGCGCCGCGCCCACACCTTTGCCTGATACATCTCCTATTGAAAGAACAACCCGACCGTCCTTCAGCGGTATAATGTCGTAGTAGTCACCGGCTACATCCAGGCAGAACCTGATCAGGGCTGCCATGTCAAGACCCGAAACCTCAGGGATCTTTCCCGGCAGGAGACCCTGCTGAATGTTTCTTGCTACTCTAAGCTGTTCTTCCAGTTTCTCCTTTTCCAGTTTTTCGCCAAGCAGTTCAAGATTTTCCGCAACAAGCGCAGTTTGTGCAGAGAGATTCTGAAGCAGATTCAGTTCCTCGGAAGTGAAATCCTCACCGTTGGTCTTGCAGCTTATCACAAGGAAGCCCAGTAATCCTGATGTTGTCACGAGGGGCAGTAGAATAGCGCTCTTCCTCTCAATGAACCAGTCTTTCTGTTCCTGTGTCAGGGTTATCTTGCCACTGGCCATCATCTCGTCGAAAAGAAGTGGATTATCCTTGGATTCCAACCTGCGAACAAATTCGTCGCCGTGGGAGAAGGGAGCAGGTTCGTCCAGGTCGACAGTGAAGAATTCCTTGCCGCTTACACGAAGAACCGGATAGATCTTTTCGGCAGAGAGACCATCGGCAAGCTTCTCCTCCAGTTCTTCACAGAATTTCAGACCTCCTGTTATGTTGAGCTTATTAACATAACAGGAGGTCTGATTTTTTGATTGGGCGATTCATCAACGAGGACCTATTCAACAATCGCAGTACTTTCAAGAATCTTTGTACTGTATTTAAGCAGAAGTGCGACCTTAAGTCTCTTGACATTCACATTAGTTAGATACAATATTTGAAAGTCGTATTACTAACTGTTAGAGAGAGGGGAATAAATGTTTTCAACAAAACTTGTCAATCTTGATTTATTCAGCGTGCAAAAGCCCGCTTCTGAATTGAGCACATTAGAGGGTGATTCTGAAACGGTTGAATGTGAAATAGTGGCAGTGGCGCCTGACAAATGTCATCCTTTAGTGATTGCAGTGCGTTAAGATTCCACAAATAGAATAATTGTTGGAGTACTGTGCAGATTCACGAAGATTCAGTCATTATAAGAAGGCGGTACATGTGTGTGCCAAGGGAAAACGGATTATTTATCCTGTTTTCTTCTGATCATTACAGTGTTCTGCAAACCACACAACAGTTGGTAATAGGACTGGATTTGTGCAGTACTGCTATCACATTCAAGTATCTAAAGCGGAAGCTAAGTGAACATTTCGGTGAAATTCCTTCAGAAGAACTTATAGTAGCTCTGACTGACGCATATGAGGGTGGATTTATATCAATTGATGGGATGTATAATAGCAGAAAGTTGAAGAGAAATAGTGATAATTCTGTTAGACCCAGTAATGTAAATGATATTCATATACAAATAACTGATCGATGTAATTATAATTGTATTTATTGTTATAATAGAAATGTCAGAAAAAAGCTGAACAAGGAATTATCTACAGATGAGTGGAAAAATATTTTTGATAAACTTGCTGAGTATAAACCTTCTAAGTATGTATTCTCGGGAGGAGAACCTCTATTGAGAGATGATATTGCTGAGCTGTCTAAGTATATCCGAGAATTGCCTAATACTTCAGTTTCTTTAATAACAAATGGATCCCTTGTGAATGCTGCAAATGCTGCAACACTCGCAGAAGTGTTTGATGATATTGCAGTGAGTATCGATTCACACGAAGAGAATATTTCCGATTCTTTGAGATGTAAGGGAGCCTATAGGGCGGCAAACAGAGCATTAGAACTCCTTGATCGATATAATATCAAATTGTCACTGAACGTTTGTCTTACTGGATTGAATATTCAAGAATTTGAGAATACATCCGAGTACTATTTAGAGAAATACAAAAATGTTTATTCTATTAATCTCATGAAACTGGATTTTGATGAACTTTGTCCAGAGATTAGTATTAGCAATGCGCAACTTTTAAATTTTGTGGATGAACGGTACAAAAGAATTCATGAAAACAGCAAATATGGAACAAATCTAAGGAATGAATCAATCATAAGTCCAAGGAATGGATGCGGAGTGGGAGGCAGTCAAATAACTATTGGACCTGATGGCTCGGTGTATCCATGCCATTTATTGTATTCTCCTGAATTTAACTGTGGGAATCTTCAGGAAGAATCCTTTGAAAAGATTTTCAATGAGAGCGATATACTTACTAAATTCAGACAAGCAGATCGGAATAGATCTAACCAATGTAAAAATAATGATTGTCATTTCTTCTTTTACTGCAACGGAGGTTGTCTTGCAATGACCTTTTATAAAACAGGTGAACTTAAACCATGGTGTACGGATAGGGATTGTCAGTATTTCCAGAAGGAATCTTTTGAACGAATTGCACTTCAGGTTGAAAGGGGAGGTACTTAGCATAGTAGCATAATATATAACCTTTGTTATTATTAGATGCTTGTAAAAATCCATACCCATAGGATGTGGCTTTGATTCTGCCTCCCAGTGGGGGCTGTGAGCTTGCCCCCGAAGGAGGCAAGCCGTCATGTTCCGCATAGGCTCTTTATGTGTAATCAAACTCCATCTGTTCCTGATGACGTTCTTTCTTTTCCTAGTATTTCATGTAACTACGGATCATGTCCTCATCAAGACCCAATGTATCAACGCAGTACCCTTTGCCCACAAATGATTCCCCCAATAGGACTTCTTTTTCAGAAATGGAAACTGCTTGAATATGCGGATTGCGCTACGACCCTTTATGATGCCCATCAGTTTTGATATTGACATCTTGGGTCAGCCCTGTCTAAGATAAATTCCTAAGTTAAGAAAAGTGCTCTTTTCTGTTCGAATGATTAGAATTTGAGTGCAAACTTAAAACTATCCATCGAACAAAGAAGGGCATCACTAATATGAACCGTTCTGCAAGTTTATTCAACCAGTTGCTTCAGCAGTTTCCCAGATCAGAATTTCAAAGGCTCGTAAATAAGCATCAGGCAGAGAAAGGTGCAAAGGGATTCACCTCCTGGACTCAGTTTGTCTCAATGATATTTCCGCTTCGCGGGACCTTCGGTTATACCAGTTTGCCAGAGCAGACTCCCTCAGAGAGATCAGCAACGGGCTTGCGTGCTGTATTGGTAAACTCAGCCATCTTGGATTGAAAAAGGTTCCACCCAAGTCAACTCTTGCTTATACCAATACTCATAGACCGGCAGAATTGTTTCGAGATTTGTTTTTAACTCATTGGCTTCATTCAGAGCCAGAAATATGCTGGGGATCATAAAACCATTCAGATTCAAGCATAAGCTGATGTCATTTGATTTAACCACCATAAGCCTGGCACTGTCGGCATTCCCATGGGCAAAGTTTCGTACGAAGAAGGGTGGTATTAAGCTCCATGTGCTGCTGGATAATGCCGACCTGATGCCGGACTTTGTACACATGATAGAGGCAAGGATGCATGACTGCAAGGCACTATCTCTACTGAACCTAAAGCCCGGAACAATCATAGTCATGGACAGGGCTTACAACGATTACAGTCAGTTTGGAGAGTGGTGCATACAAGGCGTGTATTTTGTAACCAGAAAGAAAAGCAACGCAAAGTTCAGTGTAGTTGAGAAAAGAATTCCTCCGCCCAGAAGGCATATTCTATCAGATGAGCTGATTGTGCTTGCAGGAGATCGTGCAGATAGATGTCCTGATACTGTCAGGCTGGTAAGAGCAATTGATCCGAAAACCGGTAACATCATTGATCTCCTTACCAACAATCTTGAATTGGGAGCCTCCACCATCAGCGGTATCTACCGTGAAAGGTGGCGTATAGAGGAGTTTTTCAGACTGTTGAAGCAGAATCTCAAAATCAAAACCTTTATCGGTACCTCTGAAAATGCACTACTTACCCAGATTTGGACAGCACTAACTTCACTCCTGTTATTGAAGTGGCTACATTTCATATCCAAGTCTGGCTGGTCATTCTCGAATCTTGCTTCAATGCTACGCATGAATCTCTTTACCCACAGGAACTTACTTGAATGGCTTGATGATCCATATGGGTCTCCGCCACTGGAACCTGTCCCAGAACAGCTGTCTCTAAAGTTATAGATGCTGGACAGCTGAAATGTCTGTATAAAAGAAAACCCCCGAATTGGAGGCCTGGTCAAAGAAAACTGTAAATTGAAGCTCTAACTTGTTAGCCCGTCACACGACGAGGGGGGATTTTGTGCTATATTGGACAGCACTGAATCAGACAATAGAAAAGCAGATCAAATCCAACAGCTTAATCAGGATTTAAGATTGATCACGGTGGAGGTGCTTCTCCGTATTTCTACCGGCAATCATGTTCATATGCGCTTCGGGCTGCAGTTCAGTAAAGAAGTATTCTGTCAATCCAGGGATCATTCATTGCAATACCCCAGGTTTTGTCAATGTATTGATGAGTGTATATCTGCTCTACAATGTGAAAAGCATAGATGCCTTTTGCGGTTAATCTCCAGATGTTTCCATCTGTTTTCAGCAGCCCGAGCGTTCTTCCAAGAAGAAGAGAAGTACCAAAATCCTTTGTAAGAGAGCGTCCGAAAAGATCCGAGTAGGCTTCGGCAGAAATATCACCATTGTAGGAGTTCCAGAAAAGCCAGTACAATCCTCTTGTTCTTGTATTGAAGTCCATTCTGTGAGCTGTAGGAACTTTTCCGCTCTTTACCGATTTGATGTACTCACCAACAGAAAAAACATTTGTTTTGAAATCGCCAAGTCCCAGTGATGTCGCGCTTGAGCCGAATCCGATGAAGTTGTCTCGTGTAATTGATGAGTAGCGGGGTGTATCCTTTCCTGCGAATGTCCATACCGAAGTTCTTTCAAAACCTGCTTTATCTGCCACTTCAAGCAGAGCATCAAGCAGCACTTTCTTTTCTTTACCGTTCAGCGGCTTGTTTTTGTTATCGGCATAGGAAAAATCAATAAATGGATAGGTTGAGATCTGAGTTGCTCCATTCTCGACAGCAGTAAGAAAATCACTCTTAAGTATCTCAGCAGTCTGAGTGGGGATTCCAAAAATCAGATCAACATCAATCGCTTCAAAGCTTTCCGCTGAGAGTGTCTTAAGAGGTGCAACCGTATCTTCATCCGTTCTCCCGAGAATTCGCAGAAGCTCCGGAGAGAAAGATTGAACTCCAAGACTGACCATATCAAAGTCAGCGTTTTTTACATTCCCAATGGTTTCCATTGAAATATCTCTCGGGTGCAGTTCAATCCCCATGTTTCCTGCGATACAGTAGTATTTTTTCAGGCGGGTTGTTATTCTTTCCAGATGATCTCCAGCGAGAGCAGGGCTTCCGCCGCCGAAGTACACGCTTGTAATCTCTCTCTTTCCCGAAAAGCTTCTTTCAGATACCAGTGTAATTTCATCCAGCAGAGCGTCAATGTACCGGGAAATCAAGCTGCTCTCGTATTGAACCTTGTAGTACGGGCAGAAGGGGCAGAGAGTTTCGCAGAACGGTATATGAACATACGCGCCCAGGTTTGGAACATCAAAATTTGGAAGGAAATCAATGGATTTCTCGAACACAAACGGTTTCAGTTGATGCCCCAGAACGAGGCGCAGTGCTGTTGTAAGCATTTATGAGAATCTCCTGTTCATTTTCAGCGAATCACAATACACAGTACTTCAGTCAGAATAACACCGCATACACATATCTCTTCTTCATTAATTATCAGTTCTTCAAGAGCCTTCACATGGTGTTCCCGAATTGCCGTAGAGTATTTGTGATGGATTCGGGTCAGCAGAAGGACATTGGCTCTACCCATAGTTTCAACCTCCAATTATACACATGATAGCAGATTCAAGTGTGTATGGAAAGAAAGATCAAGCAAACACTTTCCGATAGGGATTGAAATATTAACCACTGATCCGAACTGTAACACTTGAGGATAACAAAAAGCTGAGGTGCAGGGCTTAGTCAAACAGATTCAGCTGATTCAGAGGTCTCAGTATATGCCTGTCCGCGTTCTGCTCCCTCATTTTTCTCCGTACAAGTTCCTCTTTGTATTTCAGTTCCTTATCAAAGTTTTCAATATCCACGAGATCATCGCCCTCAGCAGGATGCATGGCAAGCTCAACTAATTTTAAAATCTCAGGTTTGGTGAACCGACTGTCAAGCATGGAAATTCCACAGCTTTCCTGTATCAGGGATGTCTTGTTTGTTACAGTAAATAAGTTTGTGCCGAAGTGGCTGGAGATGAGCCTTATCGGCATGTAGTTGTCGCTGTTCCTATCAAGCAGGAAATTCAACCGCGCAATCACAGCAACAATAGCTGAGGTCCAGATTGCCATTTTTCCGTACAAAATGTTCAATTCCGGGTTCTGATCAATGGTCTCAAGCAGCTTAACAGCATAGCCCGCCAGTTCAGCATTGGGGTATGATGAGTAAAACTCACTTATAGATTTTTTTATTCGGATCAGTCTGCAGTTTCTTACATAAGTCATGTTCTTCCTCATACGAATCATTAGATTACGGTCTCTTCAGTCCAAGCTCTTTCCACAACGGGTGAAAGTCGATCTTGTCTCTATGAGATTCATGTTCAGATTCAAGCATTTTCAAAAGGTTGATTACTTTATTTCTTGCAGATTTGTCTTTAACAGCTTCCCGGGGAGTTTTCACATCAAGAGCAGGGAGTTGCTTATCCGGCCAGGCGTGGTACAGATTCGCGTATACCTGAGTCATTACCTCTTTTGGAACATACAGAGGTTTCTTTGACGGAGTACCGCCCTGTGGTATTTTTGACATATCAATATCCATCTTATTCTTCTCCGGGAAATTACCCCTGGCAATAAGCACCGGGTTTATACTGTACAGCCAAGTTTTTCCTCTAGTCAGACCATATCCAAAAACAGATTACTAATCTGTAAATATCAATAATGCCACGCATAAAACTTGACAAAAGCACCATAATCCGTTATGTATTAAGCAATTACCGGCCAGAGTAAAAATGCTTAACCGAAAGAACAACGCACATGAAAACTAACACTTATTCTCCAGAAAGCAACACTGCCTAAAACCGAGCGTGTCTCGGCGTTAGCCGGAAAGCAACATTGCCTGAAACCGAGCGCGTCCCGGCGTTAGCACGGAAAGCAACATTGCCTGAAACCGAGCGCGTCCCGGCGTTAGCACGGAAAGCAACGAAGCCCACACCGGGAGCGTCCCGGCGTTAGCACGGAAAGCAACATTGCCTGAAACCGAGCGCATCCCGGCGTTAGCA
>JAIOSV010000028.1 GCA_021107435.1 Candidatus Sabulitectum sp.
AGTTTGAATAGTATCAGGTACGGCGAACATACAATATCTGCCAGGGACAGCAGGAAGTTTCTCAAGAGCTGTTAAAGTTATCCTGGAATTCTCTGGTAACTTGCAGAATTTCGCTGAACTCAGGAACCTTACCAAAGAACATTTCGGTTCCCGTTGCGTTATAGTCTCTCCGCCACTCGGCTTCTTGCTCTGGAAAGGGAACCAATTGAAGCTTTCCCTTTGCAAGCGTACTGTAATCCATCCAGGACCATCTGAAATAAATTTCCCGGTGATATGTCGTCCGTTCGAAGGTATAGATGCGCTTCGCTGCTTTTGCGGTTATACCCTTTGTTCACTTGTAAATTGCCAGTATGATTCTAAAAGAAATGTAATTGCATCTTGAAACTTCAGGAACAATGCTAATTCCCCGGAAAATAAAGTAGAATAACGATCTCTTTTACCATAGAATAACTTCATGTTACTGATTCAGATAGTTTGGCATGGAAATATCACTTGCCATCTAATTAATTTATAGTATACTAATTACAAATTCACGGAGGTAAGGAATGATTCGAACATTCAATGTTATTGTAGAAAAAGACAGTGATGGTTTTTATGTATCCACAGTCCCAGCGTTACATGGATGCCATAGTCAAGCAAAATCTTTGGATGAGCTATTAATTCGTACAAAAGAAGTTATTGAACTTTGCCTAGAGGTGGAAAACTCTACTCAAGAATCCAACGAATTCATTGGTGTACAAAGATTAGCGGTTTCAGTTTGAGCAATTTCCCGGCTTTATCTGGTAAAAAGTTAATAAGAATTCTGAAGCAATCAGAATTTGAAGTTATTCGTATAAAGGGAAGTCATAATTTTCTCCGTCATCCCGATGGTCGTACTACAACGGTCCCAGTTCATTCCAATGAAATTTTAGGTATTGGAATTCTTTCAAAAATCCTTAGAGATTGTGAACTTGAAAAGAAAGATCTTATATAAGAGCAAATCTATTAAGGTAACTGCCAGGCATCTCTGCATATCTTATAAAGTGTACACTTGCAAATTGCCCGGCCGATTCAAAATACAAGAAACAAAACAAGAAATAATTGTCTGCCACTTGTGATTAGAAAATATAAACGCTATTGTAACGCAAGCAAAGCCATAAAAGGACAAAAAACTAAGAGTGAACAAACAAATGCAGTAGAATAGCGAGCTTCATTACCAATAAACAGGTTTACACTGTCTACTGATTTGAGGTGTTATCAGACACCAGAGATCGTAGTAATGCCGTGCCATTCGTGGCTTCCGCTTCTTATCTGGAGGACGACATCTTTCCTCATGCAAAAGCATTGCCTTTTCCCAGAAAGCCCGTTCAGGTGCAAGCGCTCTCACATGTATGCTGGTCGGGATCTTCTTCCTTGGAAGCCGGTAATAGTTTCCAGATACCCGATTCAGGAAGAGCTGCTTCAATTCTCTCTTGCAGTACTGGCCCAAGTTCCAAAAGTATCCACTACGGGGTGCCAAGTAGAACATCTTCTACAGACCCGTAGAATTCCTTCTACAGTTCGATAAGTATCCACTACAGGGTACCAAACGGGATGGTTGAATCAAAACAGCTGCAGTTTCTGATAGAGTGTTAATTCCGGGCTGAGAGCCTGATTGAGAAGCATACAGTATCGGGTTTCATTCGAGTCAGGTAAATCAAAGGACTTTATCAGATTGCATTGCCCCCAGAGGCAGTCTGCATCCGGAGAAATAATCCATATACAGGCACTTCCGATTCGCGTCATCCCCTGTTCCACTATGCTATTGACACCCCCTTGACTCTCCATCTACTGGAGGCTGTATACTGCATGCGAAGACCTTCAAAATGCGTTACTATGAACGGAGAATACAATGATTAGAATCGGACTTTTTTCTAAACTATGCCAGGTTCCGGTGAAGACGCTGCGTTACTATGATGAAATCGGGCTGCTCAAACCCGCTGAAATAGATCGCTTCACCAGTTACCGCTACTACTCGATTGCCCAGCTTCCCCGTCTTAACCGCATTCTGGCGTTGAAGGATTTAGGGTTGTCCCTGGATCAGATTGCCCGCTTGTTGGCAGAAGACATCCCCATAGAACAACTTCGCGGGATGCTCCGCTTGAAGGAGGTGGAAATTCAACAACAAATGCGGAAAGAGCAGGAGAAACTATCTCTTGTAGCCGCGCGGTTGAAACAAATTGAACAGGAGGATGAAATGTCGAAGTATGATGTCGTGATCAAGAAAGTTGAATCCCAGCGGATTGCTTCTGTGCGAGATGTGATCCCCGCTTATCCCGAACAAGGTGCTCTCTGGGGAGAGCTGGAAACCATGCTGTCCCAGAAGAAGATCAAACGCACCGGTTCCTGCTTCACGCTTTACCATTCCGATGAACCAAAGATCGACGCCGAGGTGTGCGAACCAATCGCCGGGGACGGTTCGCTACCCGCAGACGCCCGGGTACAGACCCGCGAACTGCATGGCACCGAGGTGGCTGCTGTAATCCATCACGGGTCATTTGCCACCATCAACGAAGCCTACGGGTCGCTTGTCAAATGGATTGAAACTAATGGGTACCAGTTCAACGGACCATGCCGGGAGATTTACTTGCAACCTCCAGCTGAGACAGGTAATCAGAACGATCCGGATACCGTGACGGAGATTCAGTTCCCTGTAGTGAAAGCTTAATACGACAAACAACCGACCGCTGCGTTTAAGTGCGGTCGGTTGTCCATGGATGCGATCATGAAGTATTTCCTCCGCATTGGAGAGTAGACATGGATAATGGACAAATATTGCCGAGTTGACATGCAATGTTGATAACCGATTTGCCCAGGGGCGTTAGCCCCTCGGGTAATAAGATTGAGATGTTGTCTTTGTCCAACTCTCCGTTAGCCACAAGCGAAAAACACGCGAGAACAGGAGATGATATGGAAAAGTCAAATATTGAAGCATTCAGAATAATCGGAATTTCAATTAGAACGACTAACGAAAACGGCCAGTCTACAAAGGACACAGGAGATTTGTGGAAAAAATTTATGACAGAAGGAATTCTTGGTAAAATCCCAAACAAAATTGATAACACTGTGTATTCAATCTACACGGATTATCAAAGCGACCATACTGGATTTTACACAACAATTCTCGGCTGTAAAGTTCAGAGTATCGAGACACTTCCTGATGGGATGATAGCTAGAAATTTTGCTGGTGGAAACTATGTTAGGTTTGTAGCAAATGGTGATTTAACAAAGGGAGCTGTTTTTGTTGAATGGCTGAAAATCTGGAAAATGGATTTGAATAGAACTTATACAGCTGATTTTGAAGTATATGGGGAAAAAGCACAAAATCCAGCAGACGCAGAGGTAGAGATTTTTGTTGCAATACAAGAATAGAAATCAAACCCGGAATACTCGCAGCTTAGCTTCCATATGAAGAATCCGTTCGAATTGGGAAAGATCATGATGACATGCAGAATGGATAACTATTTACACCTGAGATATTTTACATCAAAAGCATATGATGATTATGTTTATCGGGATGCTGACGAATGTCATACCTTTACACCATTGAAAGAGAAGATGACGAATATGATCGTATTTCAGAAGCAGTTTGGAGATTTAAGCGCTTTATGGAAGTGAATGTCTGACCTCAAGAAAACATTCAACAGAAGGGCGGAGACATACGATCGTATACGCCCTGGATATCCGGATGCTCTTATTGAGGATGTAACAGCTCTTTCCGGAATTCCGGAAGACGGAAGAATCCTTGAAATCGGTTGCGGTACCGGTCAGGCAACTTTACAGTTTGCTTCCCGCGGATTTTACATGGATTGTATCGATATCGGTTGCGATCTGGTTGCGATTGTCTCTGATAAGCTCAGAGGATACAGTAAGGTACAGGTGGTGGTTTCTTCCTTTGAAGATTTGGATTCCGGCGGGAAGCTTTATGATCTTATTATTGCAGCTACATCATTTCACTGGATAGATCCGGATGTTGCTTATGTGAAGAGTTCATCGCTTCTTAAATCATCAGGTGCTCTTGCTGTCTTTTCCAACACACATGCGGGAAAGAATGATGGTTTTTTTGCTGAAGTGCAGAAAGTCTATCAGATCTTTGCTCCATCTGTCACAGGTTCAGCAAAAAAAGCAACCGCAATTCAGCCTGAGTGTTTTGAGGAACCGGTTTCTCTGTGCTATCCCTGGTCAGTTGAGTATACAACGGAGCAGTATCTTGATTTGCTCAGTACCTACTCTGACCACATCAGTTTGCCCGAGACAGATAGAAATGCTCTTTTTGCCGGTATAGCGGGTCTCATTAACGATAAATACGATGGCAGGGTACTGAAGAACTATGAGTCGGTTCTCAACCTGAGAAAGAAAAAAGACTGACCTCTGTGTTGATTTCCGTTGCTTCTGTAACAGCATTGCTTGACGCTACTGCTCATTTTACGCATTCTGAACCTGATGACAGCTGTTGGCGCCAGCGATTTGAGAGGAGGAACATTGAAACTGGTAGAACCCGGAACAGCATCAAACCTTTCTGCTGAAGATCTGAAGTTTGATTTCAGTTTTGCGGAACTTGCCATTGAGTATCTTGAAAGCGGAGATGTCAATGTGCTGGCTGAACTTGCCGCCGGTAATCCAGTTGCTCATCTCCTTAATCATGTCCGTCACACTTCTTTTGATGTACCTGATTCCGATGAGCTGGTTCGGAGTCTTCTGGAGCCCCGGGAAGAAAAGGCAAAGCTTGTTCCTGATGTAAATGCACTTATATCATTGGCGCGAAGAGAAGTTGCAGGAAATCCCGACTGGATCTGTGAAACACTGCGTTATCTGCCTGAGGATTTCTGTTTCCACGGCTCGCTCTATTTCACATTCGGCTATGACATCGGAGTCTCCGTGGCTCCCGATGCCTCTCTCAACCTTGCCCATTCGCACTTCCTCCGGAACCCGGAAGAGCTTGTCTACTACGCCATCCACGAGCTTCACCATACAGGTTATACGACTTATCAGCCACTTCCAATGGTGAAAGATCTTACAACCTGTGCGGATCTGCTGGGTCTTGTGGAATACTGCACCCATCTGGAGGGGATGGGGGTGTATGCCCCCTTAAGAATCAGGCAGAGAAGCGGGGTGTTGGATAACGACCCTGATTACATCGCGCTGCAGAATGAGGAATGCATGGCTGAGTACGAGAGACAGTACTGGCAGGACTATCAGTATCTCCACCATCGTGGCGCGGAACCTCTGGATCAGGATGCTTTTGCCGTACTGGGACGGATGTCAACAGGTGACCGGCTCTGGTACCGCGTCGGGGCACATATGGCCGCGACTATTGAGAATGAGCTTGGTCTGTCTGCACTCGTCGAACTTATCAGGAAGGGGCCAGCTGAGTTCATACGGATCTATAAATCTCTTGACACAGCGATTTTGCAGCTCTGATGTTTAACTTATCAGCACAGGCTGCAGTTATCGGTCTTGCAGATTTCAATAGCAGTTTTAAAGTGAGATGAATACCAGAGTTATCTGCCGGTTTTGATTGCGGCAGGAACAACGGTATTGACATAGTAAGTACCTTATGGCACACTACAGGACAGGTAAGCATGAAAGTATTGGAGATGCATTATGCCTGTCGTAAAAACCGCAATATCGCTTGATGAGGATCTGTTTCGTCATGAGAGTGAATTTCTGCTAAAAGAGCTTAATGAGACTTATGGAGATAAGTCTGATACGGAACAGACTGCCTTCTCGGAAGCAATGCGTTGCAAGAACCGTCAAATGATTGAGGGTGAGTGGTGACTACTGGGCAGGGAGAAATCTACTGGGTTGAGCTTGGAGTTCCATGCGGATCAGAAACAGGCTACAGGTATCCATATATTGTGATTCAGAATAATCTGTTTAATTAGAGCAGAATCAAAACAGTGGTTGTGTGTGCTTTTTCCACAAATTTGAAGCTGGCGGGAGCACCAGGCAATGTATTACTTTTCAAAGGTGAAGCAAATCTTCCCAAAGAATGCGTTGCCAATATTTCTCAGGTTTCAACAGTGAACAAAAAAGATCTTGTGGAAAGGATTGGCCAGCTGTCACCGGGAAGACTGAATGAAGTTCTCAGCGGTGTTAGTCTTCTCCTGGAACCACGAGACATGTAAGGTTACAAAGGGCGATTGCCTCTGCGCAGCTAGCGGTCTTAAGGCAGAAACTACTGCTTATAGATAGAGAACTGCTTTAGTCAGTGAACATTAATGCAGTACCCGGGTGAACAAGGTTTTTGTATTATTCAGGCAGAGTGTAAGAATTCGTTTTTTTATAACGGCGGCAGTATTTATGTCATTGACGAACAGGTGGTTGCTATGTCTTTTCCAGTAAGAACGATACATTCGTTTATTTCACTCGCAGCGATATCTACCATGATCTGCTTTACTTCAGCGGGCGCAACACCGGTTTCAGGATGGGAAACAGCACCGGTGGATGCTCCGATGCCGGGTAGCGTTGTTGAAACCGTGCTTCCTACCGGAGAGTCGGTTACAGAATCTATTGTCCGGGCGGGAGAGGACAGTCCGTTTGCACCACCGTATCAGTCAGGCTGGCCTCAGATAATGGGTGTCAACCCCAATTTTCGTCCATCGGGTGTGGTTCTTGCTGATTTGGACGGGGATGATACGCTTGAGGTTATAGCGGGATCGACTGACAAAGAACTCTACGTCTGGAGATACGATGGAACCCTTATGTCCGGCTGGCCTTTGAATATAGGTGCCGCGATTCAGTCAAAGGCGGCAGTGGCTGACCTGGACGGCGACGGAGACCTGGAAATTATTGTTTCCGCGAAATCCGGATACATCCATGTTCTGCATCACGATGGTACACCCATGTCCGGCTGGCCGAAGCCCTCGGGAGTTACCGGGGGATTCCGCGCACCAACAGTCTATGACCTTGATGGAGATAACGTTCCGGAGATAATGATCGGCAGTCCCTCGAATGTGAATGTCTGGCATGCTGACGGCAGCATTATGTCAGGCTTTCCTCAACCGGTAGGCGGGAACATCACTTCCACTCTGGCTGTAGGTGATATCACCGGTGACGGTCTTCCGGAGATTTTTGCTGAAGCACTGAACGGAATGCTCTACTCTTTCCAGATAGATGGAACCGTTACACCGGGCTGGCCGGTGACATTTGGTCTCAGCAATTCTTATGCCGCTCCCTCAATCGGCGATATCGATGGTGACGGACTGAGTGAAGTGCTGGTAGCAGGATACGAGACGCTGGTAGTCACAGAGGTTTATGCCTACAACGGAGATGGATCAATTGTCACAGGCTTTCCCCTGAGCTATCCCGGTATTCAGTGCTACTGCTGTCCCGTGCTGGCTGATGGCGATGGCGATGGAGACCTTGAGATCTGGCATTCGGCAAAACTGAGCTACGGCTTTGAAGCGTTCTACGCCTGGGATCATACGGGTACATTACTGCCCGGCTGGCCGGTGATGCCACAGGTAAACCTGGAGGGATCACCCATCGTTGCCGACTTCGACGGCAATCCGGGGATGGAAGCCGTCATTGTTGACAACGGGGCTCCGAATCAGGTCTACGGTTTTAATTTCGATGGATCGGTAGCCACTGATTTCCCGTTCTCCAGGCCGGGCTACTGCGGACCCAACAGCCCTGAAGTTGGCGACATTGACCTGGACGGAGACCTGGAAATGGCTTTGACCATGGGTTCGGGCCATGTGGGTGTCTGGGACTTCCCGGTAAATTACACTGAGCCAACCACAGGCTGGGGAGCACTCTTCCACGATGACTGGAACACAAACCAGTACGGGTTTGTGGTTCCCCACGAGACATCATCCATTGAAAGCAGTGAATCATCTTTAACTCTTCAACCGCTGAAGGCTTGTCCAAATCCCTTCAATCCGATGACGGAGATAGGCTTTTCACTTGCAGTCGGCAGTCATGCATCGTTGCGTATCTACAGTCTTACCGGCAGGTGTGTCGCGACTCTTGTGGACGGTGAACTGGCATCAGGTTCCCATTCATTCGGATGGAACGCATCGGATCTGGCCAGCGGGGTTTATCTGGTGCAGCTGGATACGGCAATCGGGTGCTCCTCTCTGTGTCTGGTGTTTTTGAGGTAATCAGACCGGGAAGTGAACTGGATATTGTTGCGGATGACGGGAATCAGGTTTCCTGCTGATGGCTGTCAGCTTTTATAATCCACCATGGCTGGATACTCAGGAAGGATTAGTGATGAGAGCTTCATTGAAGAGAAATTCTATTTCACCGGCTCTTCTGGCAGCATTTATCGTAATTTTTCCCGCTGCCGCACAGTATGCAGGGATACCGGGAGAAGTTCCTCCACTTCCTGATTCCTACCTGCTGGATGTGGGTATTACTGAGCCCTGCTGCTCCGCATTCAGCATACCCGGCATAACCGATGAAGAGGCTGAGCGTATGGAGAATCCCGGTAAGGATGAAATTATTTACAGGTGTAATGGCGTCACAATTGCCCGTCTTGAGTATTTTGAGAAACAGTATGACTTTGCATATGTTTTTGCAGGCGAATGGGGTCTGAGTTATGAGAGAATTGATAACGAGGAAAGTATCAGCCAGATCAGCCCCTCCGGGAGGTACTATGCGGTGGGAGCTGACGGCACCTGTTACAACAGGGGACCGGTTTATGTAATCGATCTGGAGACCGGCGTGAAATACAGCACCACAACTTCCGGTGTATGGGGCTGTTCTGACTGGATCGAAGGGGATTATCTGCTTATAGAAAGCGTCGGTGGATCTGACTCTGCCAGAGAGATGTGGACAAGCCGTGAAATTCAGAACATGCCCTGGATAAACGATTCTTACAGGACCGGCGCAGAGGGCTGTTCCAATAATTTCGTACTTTACCGCGGCGGCAGCTCCTGGATGATTCTGCCGGAGGACAGGTACTACAGATACAGCAGCAGAGGAATACCGGGCTTATACGAAAATGGGATATTTTTCGATGTGATGGCGGAAGCCAATGTCATACCGTCTCTGGCTGGAATCAGGTCGCCAGGTGATTTCTCCGAATGGATTGATTCCACAGGTTATGACAATGCCTTTCCGAACTCATATTTCCGGGTTTATGCGGATACCAGGACAAACAGTGTTTCAGACATCCGGCAGATGGATCCCGGCATGGTTGCAGAGGGATATCTGAATGCCGTGAAAGGCGGGAATATATACGGTATGCTGCATTACCTGAGTTTAACATGGACTCAGCGGAACGCCATTACCACTGAAAACAGGGAAACAGTAGAGAACATGCTCCTGCTTTTTTCATGTCTTGAGTATCGGATCTGCGAGGTTATAGAAGATGGAGACCGTGCGGATGTAAACTGCGAAATGATCCTGCTCGGTCATAGAACAGTGAACTTCTTTTCAATGGTTAATGATAGCGGCATATGGAGGATTGAGGATTGGAAGTCTGGTGGTTCCAATGGATCTTCCGTGATCAGCGGGAACCGTACAGATGGATGGTTCTCACCGGCAGTGGAAACGATGCTAACGATGTTTTCCTTCATGATATTTGGACGGGAAACGTAAACAGGCTCAGCTTGCAGAACAGAAGTAAACCGGATAAATCAACGAAGTCTGAATAACCTTCCATCTGTTACCGCCAGGCCCGCGAAGATAAATATCATTCCCGCTATTGCATTCCACCCAAGGTTTTCTCCCAGTACCACTACACCAAGGAAAACTGCACTTACCGGAATAAGAAAAGTTACCAGCAGGAGATTGGTTGGCCCAGTGAGTGCGAGAATCTTGAAGTACAGGACAAAAGCCAGAGCAGTGCTTAGAAGCGTCAAACCTGATAGCGCTGCAATGCTGATACCTCCAGGATGGAGAGTGAAGGGTTTTTCAAACAGCAGAACCAGTGGAATCATCATAACAGTGGCTCCCGTAAGGACTCCAGATGCTATCACCAGTGGTGGCAATTTCCTGAATCTTCTGCCGTATACAGCAGAGAACGCATAGCACAGAGCTGCTCCCAGCATGGCAGCCTGACCCAGTAACCTTGCTCCGGAAGCCTGGAGTCCGTCAAAACCGATGAGGATGCTTACACCCGCCAGACCCAGAACTACACCTGCCACTCTGCCGGGAGTCATTTTTTCTTCTGAAGTGAGGAAATGAGCAAGAATAATGCTGAATACCGGAGATGTTGCATTAAGAATGGAGGCGATACTGCTCTCCACATACTGCTCTCCCCAGATTATCAGGCTGAACGGGATAAGGTTGTTCAGTGCTCCCATAACGAAGAATGTGCCCCAGATGCCGGGGGAAGAAGGCATTCTTTTGCCTGATGCATACACAAGTGCAGTGAGAACAAGAGCTGAGATCCCCACTCTTATGAGAACAATTGTCAGTGGTGTTATGTCACGGAGAGCAAGTTTAATGAAGAAGAAGGATGCACCCCAGAGTATAGAGAGCAGGGCAAGATAGAGATATTCTCCGGGACCCATTGTTTTGTTAACCATAAACCGTCTCCTGTGATTACTGCGATAAACAGAGCCTGATGCCTGAATTGAGCGGGGGATGCCATCAAAACCGGCGATGGAATATATCATCTCCTGAACAGGCGGATTGGACTGACTGGTGAATTCGAACACGAAAGGACAGAGAAACGTGGTTGTCTGGTCCACATGCGCAAACGGGGAACCTATTGAGGTCTGGCCTGACGGATGCCGTGATCTCGTTGTCTGCATCAAGCTCATTATGCTTCTGCGGGGGGCGCAGGGCATTGAAGCGTTTTGTTCCGGGTGACACTGTGAAAATCTCTGAAGTGCGATAAGAATGAATTGTTACTGAGGGGTTAAAGCAGGCTTCCTCGCTATATTCCACGGTAAATCTTCAAACGGGGGAATTTTGACTTATCAGAGTTTTGCAATTGACAATGATCTTAAACTTGTGATTCTGAATCACGGGCATGCGGAAGACGTTTTCAAACTTATACAGCAGAACAGGGATTTTCTCAGAGAATGGCTGCCCTGGGTTGATGGAGTTGATGAACCGGAAGATACTTCAGCTTTCATTACCGGGACGATTGATCAGCATGAAAAGGGGAGGGGTCCTCATTTTCTCATTGAGTTTCAGGGCACTCCGGCAGGGGTCATCGGATTTCATCCAATAGACAGGCCAAACAGAAATGCTGAGATAGGTTACTGGCTTGGAGAAGAGTTTACCGGCATGGGGCTTATGACAAGGTCAGTCAGGCAACTTCTTAAGATCGGGTTTCGGGAACTGAATCTGAACAGGATAGAGATAAGGTGCGCTGAAGAGAATGAGTCCAGCTCCGCTGTTGCCGAAGCGGTTGGTATGGTGTATGAAGGAACCCTCCGTGAGGAAGAGTGGCTGTATGATTATTTTGTTGATCATGCGGTATACTCCATGCTTCACAGCGAATTCTTGAGAACACCAGCCGGAATTGAGGACTAATGATCTTTGACAAAGGCAATAAGGTGGCGGCTCAGCAGGATTCCTCAGAGCGGGACAGGCTTGCCCGCGAGCGAACCTCTCTGGCAAATGAGCGTACATTCCTCTCCTATGTCAGAACATCCATAATGCTGTTTGCCACAGGAGCAACTCTTGTGAAGCTGTTTCCTTCATCATACCTGTATATTGCGCTTGGAGTTGTTCTCGTTGGTTTCAGTTCTTTTGCTCTGATAGCGGGTGTTTTTCGATACAGGAGAATGAAGAGAAGAATTTAATAATGAACAGTCTGCCAATTCATAAATGAATGGAAAAACATTGAAACACACTGATTTTTACAAACTAACACCTGCCGAAGTTCTCAAGGAACTTAACTCGAGCAGGAAGGGTCTTCCCAGAGAAGCAGCCGCAGTCTGGAGGCGGGAACACGGTTCAAATGAAATAATCATTGAGAAACCGGTTCCCAAGTGGCTGGTATTCCTCTCTCAATTCAAGGAACTTCTTGTTATTGTTCTAATTGTGGCCGGTGTGATTTCAATTGCAGTTGGCAGCTATCAGGATGGTGCAGTGATGTTCATCATCGTTCTTGTCAACGCTGTTATCGGTTTTGTTCAGGAATACAAAGCAGGTCAGATACTGGAGAAGCTGAAGGCTCTTATCAAATCACCCGCAAAAGTTATTGTTGATGGACAGCTTACTGAGTTGCCTCAGTCTGATCTGGTTCCCGGGGACATTGTTGAAGTGGAAGCCGGAGACAAAATCCCTGCAGACATAAGACTGCTCGAAGCCTACAATCTGCGGACCAATGACTTTTCCCTGACCGGTGAATCCATGCCCCAGGAGAAAGATACAGAAGCAGTGGTTGGAGATGCTATTCTCGCCGACAGACACAACATGGCTTACACCGGTACAACTGCAGCTGCCGGAAGCGCAACCGGAGTTGTTGTCCGTACCGGTAAGAATACAGAGATGGGCAAGATTGCCTGTATGGCTTCTGATACAGTCACCGCGATGTCTCCTCTGCAGATGGAACTGGATATTCTTGCCAAATGGCTGACAGCAGTAGTTGTGCTTTTAAGTGCTGTACTGTTTTTCGTCGGGGTTCAACAGGGCTTTACAATTATTAGCAGTCTGATTTACGCGTTGGGAATTGCTGTTGCTTCAGTACCACAGGCTCTTCCCGCCCAGGTGACTGTTGCACTCAGTGCGGCCAGTAAGAGGCTGGCTGACAGAAGGGTTGTTGTAAAAAGCCTGCCCAGTGTTGAAACTCTTGGCTCAACCTCAGTGATATGCACAGACAAAACCGGAACGCTTACAAAGAATGAAATGACTGTAACCGGCCTCTGGTTTAACGGCTCCGGGTACAAGGTGAAGGGCCTTGGCTACAAGCCTGAAGGAAGCATTCACCACAGCGATGGCAGCAAACTTACCGAAGATCAGATAGGGCAGATGGAGATTATGCTTGATGCCGGTACCATGGCTTCCAACGCGGAGATACATGCGCCTGATGACGACCATGCCACCTGGTATCCAATTGGCGATCCCACAGAGGCTGCTCTCATCACTCTTTCCACAAAAGTGGGAACCCGAAGTCCCATTGAGGATCAGGAAAACCCTGAGATAATGGAATTTCCATTCGACGCAGAGAGAAAGAGAATGAGTTCAGTCAGGCAATTTGGCGACAGACACCAGCTGGCCATGAAGGGTGCCACTGGAAGTGTTCTTTCCGTAAGCAAATTTATCTACCGTGACGGGAAATCCGTTCCTATAACGGATAAGGACAGAGAAGAAATCACCCGGCTGAATGAAGAGTATTCCGACAGGGCACTGCGAGTGCTTGCAATTGCTTTTCGTCCTCTGGAGAATGACGGATCCGATTACACAATGGAAACAGCGGAGAAGGATGTTGTTTTCCTCGGTCTTGTTTTCATGATGGATCCTCCCAAAGAGGGCGTTAAGGAAGCAATCGCGATTTGTCATGAGGCTAAGATCCGTGTGATTATCATGACCGGTGACCATGCCATTACGGCAAGGGCTATCGGTCGCGAGATTGGTCTTTCTCCCGAGGGTGACCCTCTTGTTTACACAGGCGTTGATCTTGAAAACATGAATGAAGGGGAGCTTGGTCGAATTCTTGCAGGGGGGAAAGCTATAGTCTTCAGTCGTGTAAACCCGGAGCATAAGCTTCGCATCGTGACTATTCTGGAGGAGCAGGGCGAAGTAGTTGCTGTTACCGGCGATGGCGTGAATGATGCTCCTGCATTGAAGAAGGCAAACATCGGGGTTGCCATGGGCATAACCGGAACTGATGTCTCCAAGGAGGCTGCCGAGCTGATTCTTCTTGATGACAGCTTTACTTCTCTGGTTTATGCGGTACAGGAAGGTCGCACCATTTACACCAATCTGAAGAAAACTGTACTTGCTTCCATGACTACCAATGCCGCGGAGCTTGGTGTTGTTATTCTGGGTCTTATTGCAGTTTCCATGGGTGACTGGGCTATACCTATTCTGGCAATTCAGATACTGGCAATTGATCTTCTCGCGGAAATTATGCCTCTTACATTCCTGACTTTTGATCCCTCTTCAAAGAGCATTATGCGTGAAGCGCCAAGAGATCTTAAAGCCCACATCATGAACAGGGAAACTTCGCTGGAGGTTCTTCTTCTCGGTGCCCTGATCGGCCTGCTTGCCTTCGGGAATTATGCTTACAGCGGAATCAGAGAGGGCATAACTTTCCTGACCGGTCAGGCTTCAACTGTGGACTACATGAGGGCCACGACTCTTGCCTATCTGACAATCGCATTCTGCCAGTACGTCAATGTTCTTTCCAGAAGGCATTACTACACATCCGTCTTCAACAGGAATTTCTTTACCAACAGTACTTTGCTATGGTCAATTTTCGGTTCTGCCGGGTTGATTATGCTGTTTGTGAACATTCCAATTCTTGCCGGATTCCTGTACTTCGCACCACTCAGGTTGAATGACTGGTTGTGCATTGCGGGTTCCACTTCGGTTTTCCTCGTTGTTTTTGAGATACTGAAAGCTGGCAGAAGATTCAGGAGGAGGAACCGGAATTGAGTTGTTACGGCAGAAGAAGCAGGCTGAAGCTGTTTGCTTTGATATTGTTGGTTGTAGCAGCAGGTCTGTTTTCACGATCCGCTTATGCCTCTGTTCTACCTCAGTTTGTTCAGGATTATGCAGGTGATATTCTGTGGGCTCTGGCTCTTTACCTGTGTCTGGCTTTCGTTTCGCCGGAGGCTGGAGCAAAGGAGCTTTTGCAGATCTCACTGCTGATCTCTTTTGCGATTGAATTCAGCCAGTTGTATCAGGCGGAATGGATCAATTCTGTTCGGAATACAAGAGCTGGCGGGTTGGTCCTTGGCTTCGGTTTCAAATGGTCCGATCTGCTATGTTACTCTGCAGGCATTCTTATTGGTTTTGTTATAGACTTTCAGAGGAGAAACCTCAGGAGTTGAACGGCTTATAAAGGAGTGGAAATGGTGCCTTTCATGTTAATGTGTGCGATAACAGCAGTTCCCGGGGGAGTGATTTACAGTGGTGCTGAAATGGTAACTGCGGCTGAAATGATTGAGGCTCTTCAGGGAGTTGATATAGTCTTTATCGGCGAGAAGCATGATGACTCTTTTGCCCACGAATGGGAGTTGTTTATCTGGGAGGCTCTTGCTTCCGACAACAGGGCACTGGCTCTTGAGATGTTTGAGACAGATGTGCAGCCCCTTCTTAATGAATATCTTGCCGGCGAAGTGTCTGAGAATGTTTTCCTTGAAGGTGCCCGACCCTGGGGTAACTATCAGACTGATTATGCTCCAATGGTCGAGTTTGCAAGAGAAAACGGTTTTAGTGTGATTGCTGCGAATGTTCCCAGAATGTACGCTGCAATGGTTGCTCGTGGTGGCTTTTCTGCTGTCCTTGCTGAGCCAGGTTTCGAAGATATTTCAGTTGATTCCTCGAATATTCTTTACAAAGAGGTGTTCCTGGCCACAATGGAGGCAATAGGGGATCAGATGCACGGGATGCCTGTTGCTCCTGAAAATCTTTACCGTGCGCAGCTTCTTAAGGACGCTGTTATGGCCCGGTCAATTTCCGGTGAGAAGGTTGTGTTTGTCTGCGGCAGCTTCCACAGCGATTTTCATTCAGGTATTCCCGATCAGATTTCTTCAGATTCGTACCTTACAGTGACAGTTCTCGGTGAAGGGGAGGAGTTCTCTCCCGACCTGGCTGATTTTGTAATCTTCAGGCAGGATCAGTAGGGGGAAATCGGCCCCGGTGTGGGGGTGGATTGTATTATATTTACCCTCACTTATTATCTGCTATTAGGAGGAAGAATGACACACGAAGAGCTTGTCACGGAGATCCGTGGGGCAGAGGAGCGCACTCACCTGCTCAAGGAGCGTCTTTGACCTGGTTGCCCTTTTAAAGAGAGAAAAAGAATATGAACTTGAGATGACAAAAGAGGGTTTCTGGAACAACAGGAACAAGGCTCTTGAGATCATTTCGCAATTGAAAAAAGTTCAGAACTGGACCGATCCTATTGGAAAGCTTGCAGTGAAGGTGGAAGACCTTGATGCTGCTGTTGAACTTCTTGAGCTTGAGGACGACATCGGCATAAGAACGGACGCTCAGATCCGTCTGGCTGAAGTGCTGAAAAGCCTTGATAAGCTTGAATTCCGTCAGATGCTCTCGGGAGAGCATGATGCTTCAGACTGCATTCTTACTGTCCGCTCCGGCGCCGGTGGTGTAGACAGCCATGACTGGACCGAAATGCTCATGAAAATGTACATCTACTGGGCAGAGAAACAGGGCTTTGAAGTAATTGTTCTGGATACCTCTCCAGGTGAAACTATTGGCATGAGAGAGGCTGTCCTTTCCATAAAGGGATCCTATGCTTTTGGATACCTGCACGCGGAGAAGGGTATTCACCGGCTTGTGCGGCGAAGCCCTTTTGATCCGGCCAACAGAAGACATACCAGTTTTGCATCTGTTTTTCCTCTGCCGGATCTGGACGATTCCATTGAGGTGGATATAAATCCCGATGATGTCAGAACCGATGTTTTCCGTGCCAGCGGAGCCGGTGGGCAGCACATCAACAAAACTTCAAGTGCTGTTCGATTGACCCACCTGCCAACCGGCACAGCTGTTTCCTGTCAGAATGAAAGAAGCCAGCACAGGAATCGAGAGCTGGCCTGGAAGGTACTTCGCGCCAGATTGTATGAGCTGGAAGAAGAGAAACGCCGGAAGGAACGGGAAAAACTGGAAAACACTAAAAGTGATGTTTCCTGGGGACACCAGATTCGCTCCTATGTGCTCCATCCGTATCAGATGGTAAAGGATCATAGAACCGGCAGTGAAATTTCCGATGTTGAAGGTTTCCTTGGCGGGAATATCCAGGAATTCATAGAAGAATACCTGAGAAAGAGCAAGTAACATGGCAATTGAAGAAAATGAATTCATAAGCAACCGGCTGGAAAAGCTTGCCGGAATCAGAGAAATGGGCATTGCCCCTTATCCTGCACACACACCGGACAGATTACCTGTAGAAAACCTTCGCTCTATTGGGGAGACAGAAGAGGTGCTCTGCACAAGCGGCAGGATCATGGCAAAAAGGAAGCACGGGAAGACTGTATTCTGCGATATCACTGACCAGACAGGGAGGATTCAGCTTTTCATAAACAAGAAGAATCTTGATGAGGTCGGGTGGGAACTTCTTGGAAAGCTGGATCTTGGTGACGTTATCCTGGTCAGCGGAACTCTTTTTATTACGCGCACCGGCGAGCTGTCTGTAAGGGTGGAAACACTGTTACTGCTTGCAAAGGCTGTTCGACCCATGCCGGTGGTGAAGACTGATGCCGATGGAGAGATGCATGACTCTGTGAGCGCCCCCGATTTCATCTACAGGCACAGATGTATTGACCTTATGCTGAACCTGGATTCTAAGAACAGGTTTATCGCTAGAAGCAGAATAATTTCCGCGGTAAGAGGCTATCTGGATTCAGAAAATTTTCTGGAGGTGGAAACTCCTGTGTTGCAGCAGATATACGGAGGTGCAGCAGCAGACCCCTTTGTGAGTCACTACAACTCAATGGATGAGGAGTGCTACCTCAGAATTGCCACAGAGTTGTATTTGAAACGGCTTGTTGCGGGGGGGATTCATCGGGTGTATGAGATAGGCAAGGACTTCCGGAACGAGGGTGTTGACAGAACACACAGTCCCGAATTTACCCAGCTTGAGCTGTATGAAGCCTGGACTGACTACAACGGAATGATGACCCGGTTTGAAGACATTGTTCAGGCTGCTGCGAAAGCTGCAGGAGTTGGACCTGTTGCGAAATTCGGAGGACACGAAATTGATCTTGCTCCACCGTTCAAGAGGGTTCCTTTTATTCCCGCTCTGCATGAGAAGAGCGGAGAGTATCTGTTTGACTGGGATGCCGAAAGGTTGTCTGGTCTTGCAACCCGACTGGGGCTGGGGAATGACATCAGGGACAAACCCGCATTGCTTGACAAGCTCTTTGATCACTATGTAACCCCGAGTCTCATTCAGCCAAGTTTTGTGGTCGATTATCCGGTGGAACTTTCTCCTCTGGCAAAGCAGAAAGCTGATAACCCCAGGATCACGGAGAGGTTTGAGGCATTCATTGCCGGTCTTGAACTTGCCAACGCATTCAGCGAACAGAATGATCCAATTTATCAGAGGGAAGTCCTTGAGAAACAGGCGGCACAGAGTAAGCATCGTTCCGGCGTTGTGGATGAGGAGTTCCTCTATGCTCTTGAAGTGGGCATGCCGCCATCCGGCGGGCTTGGTATAGGAATAGACAGGCTGGTTATGGTTCTTACAGACGCCATGTCCATTCGCGATACAATTCTGTTTCCTCATCTTCGAAGGGAGCAATGAAACAGAAACTCTTATGGGCTCTTGCCCGCAGACATGTGTGGAGTGACGCCAATTCCACTGTTGTAAGAATGGTTAGCGCCCTGTCCATAACCGGAGTTGCTATTGGTGTTGCTGCTCTGGTGATTCTTCAGGCTTTCATGGGAGGTTTCACTGAGGCTATTGCAACCGGTCTTACTGCCATGAATCCACCGCTGCATATTTTTGTGCCTGGAGGCGGACAGATGGATGATTTCGACCTCGGGGCAGTTCAGTCTATTGCACTGGGAGTACCGGGCATAACCAGTGTTGTGGGAGTGCTGGAGAAGCCTGCGGTAGTAAGTGGTGCTCCAGGTACCGTTACAGGTGCAATGGTGCGCGGTACTGACAATGCAGTATTGACCGTTGGTGTGGATCTTGCGCGTGAACTGGATATTAGAGCGGGGGATGAAATTAGAATTGCTTCCACTGCCGGTGTGGAGATTTCGGGAATGGGCCGGGTTCTTGTGGACACAATAGTTGCTCTTGTGGTGGACAGTGTAAGGGATTTCGGTATTGAGGAGTACAACTGTTCTCTTATTGTACTTCCTATGAATACAGCCAGGAATATTTTCAGAGCCCACGGAGAACTGACAAGTCTAGGGGCATACGTCTCAAGCGGAACTGATCCAGTTATGGCTTCAGAGATGTTGAATACTGCTCTCTATGAGGAATATGTCGGCGGGGGCTGGCCTGTTTACATGAGCTGTATTCCCTTTCTTGCCTTTCACGGAAATCTTTTCAAAGCTCTGGGGCTTGAAAGAATTGCGATGACAATCGTGCTTGCGCTGATTACAGTGGTTGCTCTTCTCAATCTTTCAAGTGCTCTGACTATGATCGCTATGGAACACCGAAGGGATATTGGAGTAATGAGAGCCATGGGGCTATCACCCTCCGGGGTATTCCGCATTTCTATTTTTAGAGGTTTTTTGCTGGGAGGCAGCGGAGCGGTGATTGGACTTGCTTTTTCCTGGATTTCGATTTTTGCGGTTAACAGATTCTTTCCCATAAAACTGGATGGATCAGTGTACTGGATAGATGTACTGCCTGGTGTGTTTCCTGTGACAACAGCATTTATTGTAACACTCTCTACAATTCTTGTGTGTCTTGCAGTTTCTGCTTTTCCAGCGTTTTCCGCCCTCACTCACTCACCATCTGAAGCGCTGAGATATGAATAAGGAAATTGTGCTTGCAGCAAGTGGCATCTACTGCTCCTACGGCAGCGCTGATGCTTCAATTAAGGTTTTAAGGGGTGCTGATATAACAATCAAGGTCGGTGAGGTTGTTGCAGTTACGGGACCCAGCGGCTCCGGCAAAAGTACTCTGCTTCACGCTCTTGGTTTGCTTGAAAGGCCTGATAGAGGGAAAGTGCTTGTCTGTGATGAGGATGGTTGGGAATTGAGCACTCGTAAAAGGGCGGAACTCAGAAACAGAAAGATTGGTTTTGTCTTTCAATTTCATCACCTTCTTGAGGAGTTTACTCTGAGGGAGAATGTAATGATGCCGTGTCTGATTGCCGGCGAGAGCAGCGAAGAGGCCGCGAGCAAGGCCGACAGGCTTCTGGAGAAGGTGGGGATCATTCACAGAGCATCGCACTTCCCATCCCGGGTGTCAGGCGGAGAGAAGCAGAGAGCCGCTATTGCGAGAGCCATTGTGATGAAACCGGATATAGTTCTTGCCGATGAACCCACGGGTAACCTTGATGCCGACACAAGCGTGGAAGTGGAAAATCTGATAATGAAACTGGCCGACGAGGGAAGTCGCTCATTTCTTCTGGCCACCCATAGTCAGGATCTTGCTTCAGCGGTTCATCGAAGGTTTTCTCTTAGCTCAGGTGTTTTGAGTGAAGTTTTGTAAGATAAATATGCTATCCAGGATGAGGATGAATTGCTATATTCTTTAGACCAATTCAGCTTTCCTGTTAAGCAGATAGAAGGGGGCATCTTTGCCTGAACAATACACTGACCGAGCCAGAAAGGCTCTTATTGAAGCAAGGGCAGAAGCTGCCCGTTCCGGCAGAAGAGAGATAGGCAGCGAGTTCATTCTTTATGCTATCCTCAGTATCGACGGCTCTGGAGCCGCTGCTCTTTTAAGGAGCCTTGGAGTGAAGACCGGAGAGATGCGTTCGCATCTCAGGGCTAATTTGCGTAATGGTCCGGCTTCCAGCAACATAGATAGAACAAATCTGACATGGAGCCCTCGTTCAAGATCCATCCTCGCGGATGCAAAAATACAGTCGGCAAAACTGGACGCGGTTTCCATTTCAAGCGAACACCTTCTTCTGGCGCTGGCCAGGATTGACAGTGGATCATCCGCATTGCTCTGGCAGTATGCAGTTAATTATGACAAGCTGCTGGAAGCCATAAAGGCTGCTGGAAACAAGCGATCTTCTGAACCGGAAAAAGCGACTTCCGCTCTGGAATACTTCTGCCGCGATCTAACTCTTCTTGGATTGGAGAGCGGGCTTGACCCTGTAATAGGCAGATCCAGCGAAATTGACAGGATTGTTCAGGTTTTGTGTAGAAGAAAAAAATCAAATCCTGTTCTTATAGGAGAACCCGGAGTTGGAAAAACGGCCATAGTTGAGGGACTTGCCATGAGGGTTCTTTCAGGCAGGGTTCCCCTGCCTCTTTACGGGAAAAGGATAATGGCTCTGGATATGGCCTCCATTCTTGCAGGTACAAAATACAGGGGGCAGTTCGAAGAGCGCTTGAAGGTTCTGCTTAGAGAAATTCGCAATGACGGTAATGTTATTCTTTTTATTGATGAGGTACACTCTATTGTTGGTGCCGGGGGAGCAGAGGGAGCTATTGATGCGGCAAATCTGCTGAAACCGGCCCTTGCCAGAGGTGAATTCCAGTGCATAGGAGCTACCACTCTTGATGAATACAGAAGAAGGATAGAGAAGGATGGAGCTCTTGAACGAAGATTCCAGCCTGTGCCTGTTGATCCCCCTTCTGTAGAACTTACACTGGAAATTCTTGAAGGGTTGAAGGACAGGTATCAGCGTCATCATAACGCAGTATTTTCTTCAGAAAGCCTCAGGAGCTGTGCAATTCTCGCCAACAGATACATCAGTGGCAGGCACCTTCCCGATAAAGCCATCGATGTGATGGATGAATCCGGCGCAAGGGCTCATGCCAGGGCATCAAGTCCGCCTGAATCATTAATTGAACTTCATGACAGACTGCTGAACATGAGGCGTGATCTGGATTCTGCCGGAGATCAGCGAAACCTTGGGAAAGTTTCCAGACTTGGTGAGGAAGTACTCCGCCTGGAGAAGGCACTGGCGGATTCCCGCAGCCACTGGATTGATAGTTTACCGCCGACTGAAATTTCACAGGATGATGTGGCAGCAGTTGTTTCCGAGATGACGGGGATTCCCATCAGCCGGGTGGGTGAAAGTGAAACAGCCAGGCTTGCTGATCTTGAAGATCGTATGACCGGGAGTATAATCGGCCAGGAACCGGCAATAAAACAAATTGCGAATGCCATCAGAAGAAGTCGCGTTGGACTTCGGAGCAGCAGAAGACCCACTGGCTGCTTTCTTTTCCTTGGGCCCTCCGGCGTAGGAAAGACTGAGACCGCCAGAATCCTCGCGGAACAGGTCTTCGGAGACAAGAATGCTCTGATTCGCATTGACATGTCGGAGTACAGAGAGGGCTTCTCCGGATCAAGACTGGTGGGCGCACCTCCAGGATATATTGGCTACGATGACGGGGGTCAGCTAACAGAGAAGGTACGCAGAAGACCTTACTCTGTAGTGTTGCTTGATGAAATAGAGAAGGCTCACTCTGATGTGTACAACATGCTGCTGCAGGTTATGGACTACGGAACCATGACTGACAGCTACGGAAGAAGAATTGATTTCAGCAACACCATAATCATCATGACTGGTAACCTTTCACATAACAGTACGGGCAGCAGCGGAACAGTTGGATTTCTGAGAGAAGACTCAGAGTCAGAGTCAATTGCCATAATCAACTCTGCCAGGTCGCTTTTCCCTCCTGAGTTCATGAACAGGCTTGACAGTGTAATAGTTTTTAATTCCCTGAGTATGGACGGTATAAGAAAGATAGTAGAAATGCAGCTTGCGGAGATTCTCGTGAGATTGCATGAACTGGATATAGAACTTGTGGTAGAAAATGAAGCTCTTGATCTTCTGGCAGAAAGCGGTTTCAGCCGCGAAGCAGGTGCCAGGCATCTGAGAAGAACCATTCAGAGACTTCTTGAAGATCCTCTTACAGATTTGCTTGTTTCCGGGGAACTTTCCGGAGGCAGAAAAGTCAGTGCCAGGCGAAACGGTGATGTTCTTTCATTTACCTCTGTGAACGAGGAGAAGGTCCACTGTTCAGCCGTGGAGATGAACGTATGAAACTAACTGTTTTTCTGTTTTTCATGCTGGCCGGGGCGGCATTTTCCATTCCTGTTGCCAGTATTACAGTAGAGGGTAATACTTATGTCTCGGACTCATTGATAATCCGGACGCTTGGCATTTCCACAGGCAATATATTTCTGCCATCGACTCTTTCACAGGGAGTCAGAGATCTGTTCAGTCTGGGCTACTTTACTGACATAGAGGTTCTTGCGGATTCAACCAGTGGCAGCGCTGATTTTACCGTAAGGGTTAACGAGAATCCTATCCTCTCCGGTCTTGAGATAGAGGATTCGGGATGCTTGAAGGAAAGTGATCTGGTTGATACACTGGCTATCTTTCCCGGTCAGACAGTCTCCATCAACGACATTGATCGGGCAGTTGATCTGATTCAGAGCATGTACGCCAACGATAACAGACATCTTGCCACAGTGACCCACCGCTGGAATGAACCTGGTCCGGATGGCCGCCGGGTGCTTGTATTCCTCTGCGATGAGGGTCCGGATATCCGCGTGGGAGAGATAGCCTTTTCCGGAAACTCTGTTTTCTCCGATGAAGATCTGCGCGGTGAGATAAAGACAAAGCAAGACAGCTTCTGGAGAAGCGGCAAGTTGAAACCGGCGCAATTTGAAGAAGATCTTGATCGAATCTCGGAGTATTACCACAACCATGGCTATCCTGACGCAATGGTCACTGGTACTGACAGGTATCTTATTCCCAATGATGATCATTTCCACATTGACATTTCTGTATTCGAGGGTTCTTATATGGTCTTCGGAGATGTTTCTGTGAGTGGAAATACTGAACTGGCGGATTCTCTTCTGCTCTCCTTCAATGAGATGGAGTATGGTGAGGCATATTCTATCAAGGATCTGGACAAGACTCTTGAGACCTTTTATTCAGCTTATCAGGATCGAGGATACTTTTACGCGGGTGTATCTCCCATGATGGAATTGTCCTCTGTGGCTGACTCAATTGTTAACATCCATTTTGTCGTTCAAGAAGGGGAGAGGGCTCATATTCGCGAAGTTGAGATTGTCGGGAACACCCGTACCTACGATAATGTCATTCGTCGACAGCTTACAGTGGTTCCAGGGGATCTCTTCAGAAGATCTGCTCTAATGCGTTCACTCCGGAATGTTTACTACCTCAACTACTTCACCGATGTTATTCCTGACTTTCGTGCAATTGAGGGATCTCCCGATGTGGATATGATTCTTGAGGTTGATGAGAAAACTACAGGCAAATTTGGAATCGGGGCGAATTACAGTGCTACAGATGGCTTCAGCGGCTACCTGGAAGTGGCTGAAACAAACTTTTTCGGACGAGGACAAAATCTTGGGGCAACCTATGAGTTTTCAAAAACTGTTCAAAATATCAAACTCAGTTTTACTGAGCCCTGGTTCCGCGATACTCCGTTGACACTTGGGGGTGAGTTGTATCACACAACCAGTGACTACAGTGAATACAACAGAAGGCGAACCGGAGGTTCTGTTGTTGTAGGCCGTCCACTCCCATGGATTGACTTCACCTCAGCCAGCATCAGATATACCCTGGAGAAGGTTGATGTATTTGACATAACGGATGACCCTGACAATTACTACTACAGCCTCAACGATACTGACTGGCCCCGCTGGGACAGTTCTGTAAGACTGTCTTTCACCCGTGACAGCCAGGATAGAAGAGTATTCCCGGGAGAAGGTTCAAAGAACACGCTCAGCCTGGATCTTACCGGAGGTTTTCTGGGGGGAGATATCGGATTTCAGAAATACCTCTTCGACTCCACATGGCATGTTCCAGTATGGTGGAAGTTTTTTCTGACCCTGAGGGGCAGAATGGGAACAATTTCCGGCTTTGGCGGAGAGACCCCGCCTGCATACGAATTGTTCCAGCTTGGCGGAACCGGATTCTATGGTGTAAGAGGCTATGGCAGCAGAGAGATCAATGCCGTGGATGGATATGAAACTGTTGGTGGGAAAATGATGCTCATCCTGAGCGCGGAGTACAGGCTCAGAATAATTGATCAGCTTCAGCTCGCTGTGTTTACCGATGCAGGTAATACCTGGGAGAACTGGTCTGATATGGACCTGTCATCAATGAACCGGGGAGCTGGTCTTGGTATCAGGGTAGAAATACCAATGCTTGGTGTTATGGGACTGGATTATGCGTATGGTTTTGATGGACCGGAACCTGGTTGGGAACCGCATTTCCAGATGGGAGCATCCTTCTGATTGGAGTAAATATGAAATTGCTGGCCGTTTTTGTTCTTCCTGCACTAATGCTGGGGCAGACTGTCGCGGTGTTTGATGCTGACCGGGTATTTGAATCCCTGGGGGAGGTTACCGATGCCAGGGAGCTTCTTGAAACCGAGATGGACGAATGGGAGCTTCATGTGGATTCCCTTCAGGAAGAGATTGATCTTCTGCAGGAGGATCTTTCAAGGACCCTTATGATGAGTCCCGAGAGACGCCAGGAGAAAGAAGCCCTTCTTGAGGAGAAGAAGGTGCAGATCGAATCCTACCTGTCCAGCGTTTTCGGTCCCGGAGGTCTTATGGAAAGGCGCAACGAAGAGCTTGTCAACCCCATTATTGCCGCCATCAACGAGGCAGTGATGAATATTGCCAGTGAAGAAGGCATAGAACTGGTTCTGGATGCTTCCGCAGGTCAGGTAGTATACGCGGACGCTTCAGTGGACATTACCGACCAGGTGATTGACAGGGTTATGAGCGGTAATGACTGATTCGTTAACACTGAGAGAAATCTCTGACTGCCTTAAAGGACAGATACTCTCAGGCGATCCTGATGCATTAATCACAGGAGTCTCGTCTATTCAGGAAGCTGGCCCGTCTGATATCTGTTACTATGGCAGCACGAAGTACGCGGGATTTCTTGCCAGTACAAATGCGATGGCTGTTATTGTTTCCAGGCCGGTTGAAACTTCCGCTGAATGTGTACTCCTTGTTGAAGACGCCTACGATGCTTTCAGAAAGGTACTTCATCTGTTTAAGCCTGATCGATTCTCTGCATTCAGTGGCCTGCATTCTTCAGCAGTGATTCATTCTTCCGCCTGCATAGGCGAGAATGTCCGGGTAGGCCCGTCGGTGGTAATAGACAGAGACTGCATTGTGGGTGACAACTGCAGTATTGGTTCCGGATCGGTACTCGGTCCAGGTGTTATCCTTGGAAGTGATTGTCTTATTCATCCCAATGTGACTCTTCTCGACGGAACCTGTGCGGGAAACAATGTTATCGTCCATTCCGGTACTGTTGCCGGAAGCGATGGCTTTGGTTTTGTCCCTGACGCAAAGGGTGAGCATAAAAAGATTCCGCAGAATGGAAATGTGGTTATCGGCAACCATGTTGAAATAGGGGCTAACTGCACAATTGACAGAGCTGTAACCGGCAGTACAAAAATAGGGGATCACACAAAGCTGGACAATCTTATCCAGGTGGCTCATAATGTTAGCATAGGCAGGGGATGTTTTATTGCCGCTCAGACTGGAATTGCCGGAAGTACCGCGATTGGGAACGGTGTTGTTTTCGGCGGACAGGTGGGTGTTGGTGGACATCTTGTAATTAATGACGGTGCTGTTATTGCGGCTAAATCCGGTGTAACCAAGGATGTGGATACTGGTATCACCGTGTCCGGTAATCCGGCAAGACCCCATATGGAGAATCTAAGACTTGGCGCTGCAGTATCAAGGCTCCCGAAGATTATTGAGCTGGTTAAGGAATTGAAAACTGGCAAAATCGAAGAAACTGGGGACTGATGAATCGTTTTCAAACTACTCTCAAAGAACAGGTTTCCTACACAGGTCGCGGTTTGCATCTGGGTAAAGAGTCCACCATTACGTTTAAACCGGCACCGGCTGACACTGGCTATGTTTTTGTAAGAACTGATGTTGGTCAGCGTCCAACCATCAAAGTGCTGCCTGAGAATGTGCGGATGGTTGAGGAACAGGCAAGACGAACTACTCTTGGGGAAAACTACTACGAGGTTCATACTGTTGAGCATGTTCTGAGTGCCCTTTACGGTCTCGAAATTGATAATGCTATCATTGAAATAAGCTCTGATGAACCTCCTGAGCCAGCTGACGGATCTGTTCGCTCATATGTGGAAGTGCTTATGGAAGCCGGTGTGGATATACTGCACGGACACCCCAGCAGGGTTTTTGTTATTACAGAACCGGTGAGCCTTGAGTACCATGGTGCAAGTCTTACAGTTGTTCCATACAACGGTCTTAAAGTTAGCTTTACCCTTGATTATGATCATCCTCACATCGGGACTCAGTATATCAGTCTTGATATCACAAAGGAAAGTTTCATTAATGAAATCGCGCCGGCCAGAACTTTCTGCCTCTACCAGGATGTTAAGATTTTACAGGAAAAAGGGCTGATAAAGGGTGGAACTCTTGAGAACGCAGTTGTAATTGGTGATGACGGGGTCATGAACGACAGCCCACTCCGTTTTCCCGATGAGCTGGTAAGACACAAGGTGCTTGACCTTATCGGCGATATGGCTCTGCTTGGCATAAGACTTCAGGGGCATGTTATCGCTGCTAAAAGCGGACATGCCTCCAATGTTCAGTTTGTAAAAAAAATAATGAAAGTCTATACCGGAAGAATTAAGACTTCAAAGGCTGATCTTTCCGAAAGGCAATGGGACATTGCCGATGTAATGGATCTTCTTCCGCATCGTTATCCCTTTCTGCTGGTGGATAGAGTACTGGAGATTGAGCCCGAAAAGAGTATCGTAGCCATCAAGAATGTCACCATAAACGAGCCATTTTTTCAGGGTCATTTTCCTGGAAGCCCGATCATGCCCGGAGTTCTTGTTGTTGAGGCGATGGCTCAGGCTGGAGGGCTGATGCTTTTCGACTCTGTTGAAGAACCCGGCAGATGGCTGGTTCTTTTTGGCGGTATTGACAGAGTGAGATTCAGAAAACCCATTCTACCCGGTGACCAGATACGCTTTGAACTTGAGCTGATCAGCAAGCGCGGGCGGATGTGGAAGATGCGCGGAGTGGCGAAAGTTGACGATAGAGTGGCAGTGGAGGCTGAGCTTACAGCAATGCTGGTGGAGAAGAAATGATACATTCGACTGCGATTGTTCAGTGTGAAGCACTCGAGTCAGTGGAAATTGGGCCCTACGCTGTTGTCGGACCTGAAGTGGTATTGGGTGAAAGGGTTGTTATTGATGCTCATGCGGTGTTAACTGGCATTACAATTCTTTCTGACGATGTGAAGGTTGGACCAGGTGCTGTAATCGGTACGCCTCCTCAGGATCTGAAATTCGCAGGAGAAAGAACTACTCTGGAAATTGGCGCAAGAACAGTAATCCGGGAAATGGCCAACATAAATTGCGGTACCAGCGCAACAGGGAAGACCATTATCGGTGCAGATTGCTTCCTGATGGCTTTCAGCCATGTGGCCCACGACTGCATTATTGGTGATGGTGTTATTCTGGCCAACTCTGTTAACCTCGCGGGCCATGTGGAGATTGGCACGAAGGCAATTATTGGAGGTGTTGTACCGGTGCATCAATTCACCCGGATCGGTGAATACTCAATGATTGGCGGTGGTTTCAGGGTTTCCAGGGATGTAACTCCCTTCACCCTCGCCGGGGGTGAGCCCCTGCGAATGATCGGTATAAACAAACTGGGGCTTAGACGAAACGGGTTTTCCAACGAAGAAATCGCTTCCGCAGTGAACTCTTTTCGCTACTTTTTTAAGAGTTCCGACACAATGGCCAGCAAGGTAGAAGCAGTTCTTGCAAGTGGAACAGAGGATTCACTCAAGAGACGCATGGCCGAATTCATTTCCAGCTCCTCGAGAGGGGTTACCATCTGAGCCAGGTTGTTTTCCTTCTGTTTTTCCTGTGCCAGCAGTCAGGAACTGCGGACTCTACTGTAATTGAGTACAGGAATCCTCAGGGAGCTCTCCTCAGAAGCCTTGTCCTGCCCGGCTGGGGTCAGTTTTACAACGATGAACCGGTCAAAGGACTTCTTTACGGTACAGCTGAGCTGGGACTGCTTGGGCTTATTTTTTACGAGAATAACAAAGCCGAACATGCCAGAGAAATGTATCTGGAAACAGGACTGGCTTCCTGGCAGAGTAGTTACGATACTCACAGCGGTCTGCGGCGGACTTTTATCTGGTACACAGCCGGGGCATGGCTGGTTGGAATGCTTGATGCTTATACTGACGCTTATCTTTTCAGCTTTGAAGCGGAGAACACCAGATTTGAAGGAGATGTGGGTTTCAGTCTGGGAGCAGTGATCAACTTCTGATTTAGGGAATGAAATGATCTTTCACATTGTATACTTTTTGACAGCGGAATTGACCGCTTCAGAACCGGAGCTTCTTGAAAGAGCTGTTCTGGGTGACAAAGATGCATTTGGGGAGATAGTCAGAATGTATGAGAAACAGGTTTTCAGGGTCGCGAGACGAATGTGCAACTGTGATGATGACGCATGGGATATCACTCAGGAAGCGTTCATTAAGGCTATGAAGGCCATGCGCAACTTTAACACCGAGTATCGTTTCTTTACCTGGATGTACAGAATTGTCACCAACACCGCAATCAATCTTACCCGTTCCCGAAGCAGACGGGCAGAGGTGGAGTTTGATGAAGGATACGGGGGAGGCGGGCAGACCGCCACTGCTGATACCACCATTCAGGAAACCAACAGGGATCTTCTCGTTACAGCGGTGCAGAAGGCTGTTGAACGGCTGACCCCTGCTCTGCGATCAGTATTCATTCTCCGTGTAGATCAGGAACTGAGCTACGAGGAAATCGCCGAAACTCTTGATATTGCTACAGGTACTGTGATGTCCAGACTAAATCGAGCCCGAAGTTCCGTGAAGACCTTTGTCGTCAGTGAGCTTGGAGGTGAGCCATGATCTGTCCGGATAAAAATACTCTTATGATGTGGATTGACGGTGAACTGTCCTCCGGCGAGGCGGACAGCATCTCTGATCACATCAGTCAATGCGACAGTTGCATGGGCTTTGTATCAGCTCAGAAGCAGATGGAATCTGTCTGGCGGGATGCCTGGGTTGATCCGGCGGATTCCACATTTGACATGATGCGGAACAGGTTCAGAACAAAGGTTAACTGGTGGCGGAAACAGCGAACATGGTACATCGCTGCTGCTTTATGCGCTGTATACCTCGGGGTGAGAATATTTTATGTGGATGGAGCGGGCGCTTCTCTCTCGGAAATGGCAGCAGAGGAGACCGGTGCCGCTGTTCAGATTTGTACTGATGAAATTTCTGATATTTCTCTGGAAGTTCCCAGAGAAGAATCAATTTACAGAGGATGCGAAGATCAGGAACAGGAGATTCGACAGGATGAACCGGTTTCCGGTCAGTCCGGCATTTCTGAGATTGAAGAGGAGCTATCAATTGATTTGAGCCTGTCTGTTTCCAGATCTGAATCAGCAGAGGAAGAAGATGTCCTTCTGGAAGGCGATTATGCAGCGGGACACTCGGAGATGGCATTCAGCCTGGATGCTCAGACCATGGAACACCTTCAGGATAATCCGGCGGTAGGGGATAACACAGAGGATGTTCAAGAAAAAGTCGCGGGAAGCGGAGGGTATTACCGAATTGAAAGTGAGATTTCCGAGGAATCCGCCGGTTTCGGTATAGTTGGTGGAACTTTATCTGGAGCCGCTGGCAGCGGTGCGGGCGATTGCGGAACTGCCTCCGGCTCAGGCGATACTATTGCTGATGAAGGTCTGAATGATTATTCGGATGACTCAATTGATGATGTCCTGAGTGTATGTCCTGCTCAGATGGAAAATATTCTGGAGACAACTGACGCTTCATCCGTGCGGCAGTATGAAGGTTACAGTGTTTCACTCACCCTTGAATCCGGAGAAACCATTCATGTTCAGAGAGATGCGTGGGACTCTCTTTTCATGCTTATAGACTCCCTTCAAAGTCAGAATTACTACTCCGCCGGGGAATCGCTTGTTTTCAGCGTCAGCAATGACGGAATTATCTCCGGACCGGATGTTCTTGACGATACTGTAATAGAGCTTCCTGAAACAGGTTACGGTAACTCTGCGGTAACTGTTCTTTTCTACTGATCCATTGACCCCTTTTCATTCCAGTCTGAGATTGATAAATTCACTGAAACAGATTGATTTCTTTGAAGGGAGATCCTCCATGACCGCTAGAATTCTCACTGCAGTATTGCTGTCATTTGCTGTTATTGCCATGGCCGACGAAGCCAATCTATCACGGATTGCCGTTATTCCGGTGTTTTCTGATGCCATGGAAAACTACGATACAGAAGAACTCAAAAATGCCGCAGAGGGTATTTTCCTCCAGAGCGGACGCTTTGAAGTGGTGGATGCCTCGTCTCATTCAGACTATCAGGGGCTTCCGGATGATCAGAATCTTCGCCTGCGGGCAATGGCAGCGGAACTCAGTATTGATGTGTTCATGCTGCTTGATGTATCTTCCCCGAATACCGAAGTCAGCCACGGCAGTGCTGACAGTCTTTTTGTTACACGAAACACATCAGTGAATGTAACAGGGAGGTTTTACACGTCCGAGGGAAGTCTTCTGGGCTCTGTGAAGGAGAAAAAATACTCAGGCAGCCTTCCTGGCTCAACATCAGTGGATCTGGAAAATCTTGCTCTGCAAGGTGTTCTTCTCGTGACTCAGAGAAGTCTCAACGAGATTTTTCCATATGAGTTTACATTCACGGTTACCGGCGGACCAGTATTCAACATTCCCATTGGCACAGAGAATGGAATAGATAAAGGAATGATATTTTCGGTTGTCGCGCTATCACAGGGTATTCCTCGCTCCGCAGAGGAGTATTCGCATTTGAGCAGCCATGGTATCCTTCAGATTACAGGTTCTACCGAGAATTCAGGCACAGGCCGGCTGGTCGCCGGTAAGCTGGTGCAGGGCGCAAGGGTTACAGCAGTGGAGAACTCTACTCCGGGCATCCTGGCCATCTCTTATGCGATACTGCCGACAGAAGTTGTTCCCGGAGATAACCTCACCGGTGATGAGGCTGAAACCACCAGGCTGGTAAACCAGGCCGAGTTCACAGGAGGAACATGCAAGTGGGGCTTTTCCCTGACAGGTACTCTTTTGTCAGGAACAATGCCCAGAATGTCATCAGTCGGTATCAGGGGCGAAATGGGAACAAGGCTTCCTCTTGCGTCACCATCTCTTGCCCTGAGAGTGGGTGTAGGGTTTGAAGCCTGTTATCTCACCCAGAATACAAGAGCGGATTCCATTTCAGCATCGGCCAATACGGCCACTATCGCTGGAACAGCCAGTGCAGATTTAGAATGGATGTTCAGCAGTAGATTCGGTATTCATGCGGGCGGCATTGGCAGGCTTGGAGCATCCGCAGACAGTTGGAATGTGACAGACTGGATGGGTTACAACAGAGATGCCCTCCCTGGAGAACTGTACTATGCGGAGATTAAACAGCCGCCTGTCAGCTTTTCCGCCGGGCTTACATACATGATTTACTAAGCTCTTTTTATCCCCGGGTACCTCAAAAAGATACAGGAAAGCCCCTGCCTTCCGGCAGGGGTCGGCATGTTATTTCGGTGATACTGCTTTATGCTTCTGGGATGGCGGGATTAATGGTGAGTGTGTTTCCATGGTCCGTTGGCCATTCCGCGCTCCCAGATAATTTCCATGATTGACCAGGTGGAAACTGCAAACACCAGCCCAGCCATCATTCCCGCGAATTTTGTTCCAATCAGAGCCCCTGCTACAATCGCACCGCCTGAAATTGCCGCCATGCCCAGCATGAGAAGAGTCGAAGCAAAGGAAGTTGCTCCCCATTTATCGATAAAGCGGACTCGAGTAAGGTGAGTTCCCCATGCAAGAAGCGGGTATCCGATAAAGCCGAGAATTGGAACCGGGATACCGGGAATCAGGAACACCATGATCAGCCAGGCTGCAACGGTGAGAAGATAAATCCAGACAGCGTTCCTGGCATGAGATTTATACCAGCCCAGATGCTCGGTGATTTCTCCAAGAGATGTCCAGATGAACACTCCTCCAACTACCCCCAGAAACAATTTGTGGGTAAGCTCTTTGAGGAAAAAAGCTACAATCAGAGATCCCGCAGCCAGTGCTGCCAGGATGATGAAGAAGATTAACGGAAAACTGTTGAAGCGCTCTTTGCAGGAGGTAAAGAACCTTGCTCCCAGGAATTGGATTAAAAGAAATACTGATATAGCGTAAAAAGAAAACAGTAATGCTGACGTCGTGCTCGGTCCCTGCACCGGCTGGGCGTTGACCGTCAGTGTCAGTATGTTAAATAACCCCATTAGTACCGCCTTTCCAGATGTGGGAAACTAAGTAAATTTTAACGGTAGTCAACCCTGATGAAGAATGAGATTATAATGAGATTTGTTTCAGCGGCCTGGATTCTGTTCGTGCTTATTCTGATTTCATGCGGAGACAGTGATATTCCTGTGGAAACAATTGGAATTTCAGATGAGTACCGGTTGATACATCAGGGTCCGTGGTCTGTTCAGTATAATGCTCTGGGTGATGCTGTAATGAAAACTGACCTTGTTTTTGAAGCCATTGCCACGGCCGGGATGCGAAACGAAGTGGATTCTCTTAACTACAGCAGCCTTCTACCCGACTCTCTCCGGTTTAACATGGAATGGCATGTCGGGGGCTCCGCTGTTCTTGTTTTCTCTGTGACTATCCCTGATCGCGGGGATGAGCAACTGGTCAGGCACGCAAGGGCAGTTTGTTATGGTGCTTCAATTGTACGTCCCGCCGGGCTCAGATCCGTTTTTCTTTCAGACAGGACCGGTTCTGTAATTGATCAGGAAAGGGCTTCCACCGATGTGGAGCCACCTCCGGATGTGACTCATTATCTGAAGGTCTACTATCAGCAGGACAGCACAAGCAACCGCCTTGAAATAATCGACTCACTTGTTGTGGATTTCAGTGAAAGTAACGCAGATTCCATGGTTTTTACTTTTATACACAGAGATGCCAGTTCTGTGATATCATCAACCGCCGGAGTATTCAGAAGAGACAGTACTCCGAATCAATACCTCTGTTTTGCGGATTCATCCGGGATGTATACAGGAGTCTTCCGCAACCAGTTTCAGATCAACATTCCATATCTTGATTCACGGGGAAGAGTAAGTGTTCAGTCCAGACTGACCTCAGCTTATCTGTCGGGAGACGGTTACTGCCCCATTTCAGATTCACCGGCGAACTACAATGTTCAGATATTTCTTCCCGATTCCATTTCATCCTGGACACCGCTTGTGAGAGGTGAGACCCCGGATGAATGGTACTCCGGTCCCGGGGGAATTGTAGGCGGACTCCCCATCGCAATTGGTAATTACACTGAGAACACACTGTTTCCAAGGTACAGGATGCTGATTTTTGCAGGGTCCCCGATTTCGTCACTTGACAGTATTGCCGTGGAGAAAATCGCATCGTTACTTCGGGGTTCCCTTGATTTCCCGTCTGCTGAATTCAGCTTTGTGGAAATCATTAATCCGGACGGCCCTGTTGTTATATCGGGCTTTGGAGGGATGCTGTTCTCCAGAGGCTCCCTGGAAAGTCTGGCGGATGTTTCAGCATGGGATGAAAACCTGGCAAACGGCATTGTTCCCCCTGGAAGCGAGATTCTTATTGGAGCCGCAGAGGGGATTCTGGTACAGTCTCTTCAGCTTGACCCAGTTATTTCCGATGCGCTGGCATCGTGGATTCCTTTAAGATATTATTCCGCGAACACAGATGATGAACAGGGTCTTGCGGTGGTAAGAGATGCGTATTTGAAGTACTACCTGTTCAATACAGAGGTTTTTGGCGGGAATGGTGGAACACCTGTTCTTGCGGAATATGCTCTGGGTGATCCAATGCTGGAAAGCTCGCCCCTCAGACCTTTTGTGGTTGGAGGAAAGGGTGTTATTGTCATGGAGTACCTGAATTCTTTAAGAATGTTGAATCGACTGCCTTATCTGCTTCAGGATTTCACACATGCTTCAAGCGGCAATTTCTGGCTTAAGATTTCTTCCAGTCTCAGGGTTTACAGGAATACAGACAACTATGATCTTCTGAGGGCTCTTCTTTATCAGCCGGGGATTCCCCAGATCAATGTGAGATGGTGGGAAGAAAACGAAAAGATACTTATTGACATGATGGAAATACAACCGGGATTGCCATTTAATCTGGAATTCGGTGAATGTCAGTTACATTTCCAGGACACAACTGTCACAAGAGCTCTGATCTCTTCCATTGAATCGGGGCTGATTCAATGTGCAGCAGGCCTTCCCGGATATGGACAAGTCACCGCTATTGATTTAAACCATACCGGTGTGATTCCCGCAGACCTCATGTATACCAGAGTTTCAGGTGGTGGGCAGGAATGAAACCGCACAGAGAGATATCCAATCTCACTTCACTGATCAGAAAATACAATCGCCAGTACTACACAGGGAACACTTCGGATATAACAGATGCAGAGTACGATGCATTAATGAACAGACTTCTCTTCCTTGAACGGGAGAATCCGGAGCTTCACAGTGATGATTCTCCTACGGCCAGGGTTGGATCAGCCCCGCTGTCAAGTTTTTCCGCAGTTATCCACGACCCGCCAATGCTTAGTTTATCAAACATATTCAGCAAAGAGGATTTTCTTGCTTTTCATTCCAGAATAGTGTCGGAGTTGGATATCGACCAGATCGGGTATTCCGTTGAGCCCAAACTGGACGGCGTTTCCCTTTCCCTTGTCTATGAGAATTCTGTGCTTGCAAGAGCGGGAACAAGAGGTGACGGCGTAAGGGGAGAGGACGTTACAGATAATGCCAGAACCATTCGTTCTATCCCCCTGAGACTGAATACCGATCAGCCGGTCAATGTGGTAGTCCGCGGAGAAGTATTTTTCATGCTGGAAGATTTCAAAAGAATGAACGAAAAAAGACTTGAAGCGGGAGATTCTACCTTCGCCAATCCCAGAAACGCCACCAGTGGCTCACTGCGCCAGCTTGACAGCACTCTCACCGCCGGCAGACCCCTTTCCTTTATCGCTTACGCATCGGGCTACTATCCAGACGATTTCAAAACACAGGAGGAATTCCTGAAACAGCTTGCTGACTGGGGTTTTGCGGTGAACCGGGAGAATCAAACATGCCACACAGCAGGGCAGGTAATATCCGCTTATGACACCCTCGTTAAGATGAGACCTGATCTGCCCATGGAAATTGACGGGATGGTTATCAAACTCAACAGCTTTTCCCAGAGGGAAGAAATTGGCTTCCTTTCCAGAGCTCCCCGATGGGCTGCGGCGTGGAAGTTTCATGCGGAGGAGATGTCCACTACCCTGATCGGAATAGAGGTTCAGGTGGGTCGTACAGGCAGGCTCACACCTGTTGCCAGGCTGGAGCCTGTGCAGGTTGGCGGTGTGGTTGTTACCAATGCCACACTGCACAACCAGGAAGAGGTGATAAGAAAAGATGTCAGGGCTGGTGACATTGTTCTTGTGCGCAGAGCCGGGGATGTGATTCCCGAGGTCGTAACAAGCCTTCCTCCGGAAGACGGGATCAGAGGCAAGGTGTTTGAGATGCCTGAGAAATGTCCTGTTTGCAATGGCCCTGTTGTACAGCCTGAGGGTGAAGTAAACCTCTACTGCATTAATCCGTCATGTGAGGCCCGGATAAGAAGAAGCCTTGAGCACTGGGCCTCGCGGAAGGCTCTTGATATAGAAGGGCTGGGGAAGAAGCTTTGTGAGCAGCTTGTTGATGCCGGGATGGTGAATTCCATCGCGGATATCTACACTCTGAATTATCATGAACTCACCGCTCTTGAAAGAATGGGTGAGCTAAAGGCGACAAAACTCTTTGCCGAACTGGAAAAAAGCAGGGGAAACCCTCTGAGTCGTTTTCTTACTGGCCTCGGTATCCCCGGGGTGGGCGAGGTGGCATCAAGGGACATAGCGACAGAGTTCAAGAACCTGGGAGCCCTTGGGAATGCCTCTGAGGATGAACTAATTGCAGTCAGGGGCATAGGTCCTGTAACAGCTTTATCCATCAGAAGATTTTTCGCAAATCCTGTAACATCCGCAGCAGTTGATCAACTGGTTAAGGCCGGTTTCAACCCGACAGAAGAAGATACCGGGAAAGGTACAACCCTTTCCGGTGAGATTATTGTTTTTACAGGAACACTGACGGTGCCCAGACAAGAGGCGAAACAACTTGCTACAGCCGCCGGGGCAAAGGTTACCTCCGCTATAACCGGTAAAACCACAATTCTGGTAACAGGGGAAAATGCCGGATCAAAGCTGAAGAAAGCGGAGAAACTCGGGGTCAGGATAGTGTCTGAAGAAGAGTTTTTGAACTCTGTTTCTCACTGAAACACTTGCCTCTGCCCAACCCGGGCATTTGCCGGACTTCCGCGAAGAACAGGAAAATGCTTCTCAACCGTCTGGGAGTGTTGAGCAGCGCAGACGCAAATCTGCGAAACGATCATATTACGAACAAACAGCAAGCTCTTGCAGTGTTCTCCCTTCTCAGAACGACTCTTTGTACAATTCCTGCCTGGCAGTGGTCTGTCTGTGTCAAATACATCTGTATAGACTTGTTTCTGTTGAATACTGATAACACAGATAGAACTATTTGAAGTATGCGACCCAGATACGAACAGAAATGCTTGAAATAGGAAAAATGAAGAGCCTGAGTGCCGATACAGCAGCAAATGAAGCATTCTGATCATATTCAACAGAGAAAATATGCGCATCTGTCATTCAGATATGAATAGACAAACGAAGATGTAATTATATACATACAGAATCAAAGAAGAGATGCAGTAATGGGGCTTGACCTGGTATAGCTTCAGCAATATCTTTTGCGGGATAGCAATCAGGCTATCACAAAGGGAGGTTTGAAATGCGTATAACAGTGGTGTTAATGGTGCTGCTTTCAGCAGTCATGATCGCTGATACTGATCAGCAATACGGCATTGAGGGAGAAGCATTTGTTAATGGTCAAGACGATTGGGAAGGATATTTCATAATTATATTTACAGAGCCAGGTACACTTAATGTTGTTCATAAGGACAAGTGTTACAATGACGTTATGCCCGCTGACTACTATTATTGTACATGGGAAACACTAGATATTCACTGCATTTACTACCATCCCGATTCTGTTGCTCCACAAGCCAGTTGCCACTACTACAACATAACAGGGGATTGGCCTATCACAGTTCAGGATATTTACTTCGTTACTTCATGGGATGATGGTGGTGCGTCAACAGAAACACCTGTTTTTGGACCTGAACCACTCTCTCTGAGCGGAGCGACCTGGGCAGAAATCAAAGCTCTGAGCTTTTAAATAGTTTCAGTCGGAGATATGGGCAGGCAGTTTGAGCTGTCTGCCCTCTCTATTTCCCGCTGAAGCGCCTGTGCGTGGAGGATGATTCGATCCCGCAGGTCAAGAAATTGTGAGATTCTAATATCTTTCATGGGATTCTTGAAGAGAGATTAGTGAAAAAGATAATTACTCATATTGAATCACAGGAAGCCGGGAACCCATTACGCTGATAAATTACGCGATGCCAGTTGAACATGATGTTACTATCTCTGAAGTGTTGGGCAGCGTTATGTTAGAATCAGCGTACTCGTTAATTTCAGACGTTGAGTAAGTTTTTGTAGTGATATCCTTTCCTGGAACGACTCTTTGGGTATTCCATGGCTGACAGCAGGAAGTCTGTTTTCAAAATATCTGTATTGACTTACTAATTGTTGAATACTGTAAACACAGACAGCAATATTTGAAGCGGACGATTTCAATTGTGAACAAGAATGCGTAGAATATAAAGGAGTAAATAGCATGAGTGTTGATACAGCAGCAATGATAGTATATGAGCTAATTTGAAAAGAGATAGTGTGCATCTATCCTCAGAAGATAAACATACACATGAAAAATTGAATATATATATGGTAATGGCGAATAAGAGATGCAATAACAGGGCTTGACATGGCAGAGATTAAGCAATATTATGCTCGGGATAGCAATCAGGCTATCTTTAATGGAGGTGCGATATGCGTATAACCGTGGTGTTATTGATACTTGTGTCATCAATTATGATTGCTGAAGATTTCTCCAGAAGTGGTATTGAGGGTGATGCATTTGTTAATGGCTCGTCGTCATGGACTGGATACTTTACAGTGACTTTTGTAGGGTCATCTTCTGGTGACACTCTACATACGGGTACTTACTCTAATAACCCCCCTATTTTACCGGATTACGTTTACGACACATTTACCACATGTGATATGTACTGTACACTCTACTTCTCTAACGGGTGGGTGAGAGCCTATAAAAACTACTTTGGAATTGTTCCATCAGCTGGATATACTACCCGTCACATTTACTTCAGAGCTCCCATAGCAATACAACCGGGCATGAGTGGTGGCGTGTCAACAGAAACACCTGTTTTCGGACCAGAACCACTTTCTCTGGGCGGAGCGACCTGGGCAGAAATCAAAGCTCTGGATTTCTAAAGAAAGATAAGTGTCATTAATAGAGATGGGCAGGCAGCTTACGCTGTCTGTTCATCACTGTATTTCCCGCCGAAGAGCCTGTGTGTGGAGGATGATCCGGTCCTCCAGGTTCAGTGCCTGTGAGATTCGGAGAGCTTCCATTCTAGCATGTACTGAAGTGCTTTTTTCAGGAGGTGATGCCAGCTCTCAGATAACTACAGAACAAAACTACTCATGGAAATCTGAATATATATGGTAATGGCGAATACGAGATGCAATATTATGCTCAAGATAGCAATCATGCTATCCCAAATGGAGGTGTAACATGCGTATAACCATGTTGTTATTGATACTTGTGTCAGCAATTATGATTGCTGGGACTCATGGTATTGAGGGAAATACATTTGTCAATAATTCTTCGTCGTGGACAGGGAGTTTTCAAATAGTGTTTGTCAGTTCATCCTCTGGTGATACTCTGCATATTGGTACTTACTCTAATAGCCCCCCTATTTTACCGGATTACGTTTACAACACATTTACCACATGTGATATGTACTGTACACTCTACTTCTCTAACGGGTGGGTGAGAGCCTATAAAAACTACTTTGGAGTTGTTCCATCAGCTGCATATACTACCCGTCACATTTACTTCAGAGCTCCCATAGCAATACAACCGGGCATGAGTGGTGGCGTGTCAACAGAAACACCTGTTTTCGGACCAGAACCACTCTCTCTGGGCGGAGCGACCTGGGCAGAAATCAAAGCTCTGAGCTTTTAAATAGTTTCAGTCGGAGATATGGGCAGGCAGTTTGAGCTGTCTGCCCTCTCTATTTCCCGCTGAAGTATTTGAGAGTGAAGCAAAACACGATCCTGCAGGTTAAGTGCCTGCGAGATTCGGAGAGCTTCCATTCTCGCATGTACTGAAATAGTTGTTCCGGGAGGCGTTGCCTCCGCAGATTCTTCGAAAAGAGTGAGTGCAAGAATGTAGTTGCGCATGTTGTACGCTTTTACAGCTCTGTTGTACAGGTACTGACCCTCTGGAATCTCAGGAACTGGCCAGAGCAGACCAGTTATCATCAGAATAATGGCAAGAAAAATAGCTGTAATGGATTTTTTTCTTTCAGGGGTTTTCAGGTTCTTGAAGAAAAACTGTAATCCTGAAACTGAAACAGCCAATGTAACCGGTACAGTTGGAAGCCAGTATCTCTCCGAATGCACGAAGCCCAGTGAAGCTGCAAGGGCGATAAGAACAGGCAGTACAAGAATTCTGTTTTCCTTGTTATAGATAAGAAAAGGAATTGTTCCAGCTGCAATGAAGGCGATAAGAAGATACCTTGGAAGGAGCAGGTGTTTCAAGGATTTATCGCTTTCGATGTCTCTTTCCAGATCAAAATAAGTGTCAAATGGTCTGTATCCGAAAAATGCTCCGAGTTTTGCTCCTACTAATTTGAGTTCTTTTTCCGGGTTACTCAATATCCAGCTTGTTGCTTTCTGCATCCAGAACGAATTTGCTTCCGAAGGTGTGTTTGCCCCGTTTTCAAATGCAACTCTTGCAGCTACCTGATGAATGTCCTCAGTCGGATTTTCAATAAGACCGTATTCAGCTACTGGTGGTCCGTAACCGGAAGCACCATCAGCGTGACCGAGGACAAGGTTCAGACCAGTTGAAGAAGCGAATGGAGTAAAGCCCCCCCCCTGCGATGAATGGTAAAAACATAGAACAAGAAGCGGAAGAATAAAACCTGTCAACAGAAATAAAGAAGAAGAATACTGTTTCCTTTTGATTGACCTTATCAGAGAGAAGAGTCCAAGAAGAATGAAGGGTGGACGAAGTCCCGTGATTAGACCGGATATAAAGCCCCTTGCGAAGGAATTTACCTTTGCGTCCTTCGGGATGATTTCCTGAAGAGCCCATACAGATATCAGAAGTGAAAGAAGAGTCACAGGCAGCAGTGTCATTTCATAGAAAGCTGCTGGAGCATAGAACAGCCAGATGATTGCGCCTGAGAAAGCAAGAATTCTGGATGCTTTGAGCTTTATCGAAATAATGTAAACAAAAAATGCGGAAGCAATGCCCATGATGGTTTGTAACAGAAACACAATGATGTTACTTACCCCGAGGGCGTAAAGCGGCACCAGAAGAAGGATGTACAGGGGACTGGCGTATGAAAAGGCATCTCCGCTACAGGTTCCATCGATAAGGGCTCTTGCGCACTGCTCAAATCTGGAGGCTGCCAGTGTGGGGAAATAAGTTAATGCGGTCTCTGAAGATGAAGAAATAAATGAGAGAAGATGAGGGACTCTTGTCAGTAAGCCCAAAACAAGAATGATTACAAGCCATATAAGATTGTTTTTGATGAAGGTCGCATCTGACTGTTTTCGTGTTTTAAAAGACAATCTTTCTCCAAATGAATGAACAGCGCCGCACCATGTTATGCGGCGCTGATAGTCTGTATCAGTTCTTTGACTTGAAATCGTTCATGAAGTCAACAAGGGTGGAAACCGATTCGTAGGGAACCGCGTTGTATGTGGAAGCGCGGCATCCGCCGACTGAACGGTGACCCTTGAGACCAAGGAGATCTTTCTCAGTGCCTTCAGCGATGAATTTCTTTTCAAGTTCTTCTGTTGGAAGACGGAAAGTTACATTCATGAAGCTTCTGCTGGCAACATCCTGTACATGAGGAGTGTAGTAGCCGTTGCTGTTATCCATGGTTCCGTAAAGAAGATCGGCTTTCTTTCTGTTGATCGCAGCGATGCCCTCAAGTCCGCCGTTCTCAAGTATCCATTCCATCACAAGTCCAACGACGAACACAGGAAGACTTGGAGGGGTGTTGAAGAGGCTGTCCTTGGCGATGTGGGTTCTGTAGTTCACCATTGTGGGGATGTCTTCTCTTGCCTGGTCAGCGAAGCTTCTTTTGATCACGATAGCAACGGCTCCGGATGGTCCGATGTTTTTCTGAGCGCCCGCGTAGATCATGCTGAATTTGCTGAAATCAATGGGGTGAGAGAGGAAATCACTGGACATGTCGCAGATATGAGGTACATCGCCCGTTTCAGGGAAGTTCCACATCTCTGTACCGTAGATGGTGTTATTGCTGGTGGTGTGTACATAAGCGGCACCCGGCGTGAGGTTGAATTCTTTGGGGATGTAGGAGAAGAGTTTATCTTCACTTGAAGCGGCTGTGTTTACATTTCCGAAGTATTTTGCTTCCTTGATGGCTTTCTTGGACCAGACGCCGGTGTTTACATAGTCGGCTGTCATGTCTTTTTCGAGAAAGTTAAAGGGAATATGGAAGAACTGGGAACTCGCGCCTCCGCCAACGAAAAGAACGGCGTATTCATCAGGGTTGAGCCCCATGATTTTCAGCATGTTGTTCTGGGTATTTTTGAACATTCTGTCGAAAGGCTTGGATCGGTGGGATATCTCCATGACCGACATACCCTGTCCGTCAAATTCGAGAACTCCCATTTCTGCTGCTTTTTTGACCACTTCGTAAGGAAGTGCTGCGGGTCCGGCAAAGAAGTTATGTACTCTGCGAGCCATTACTGCCTCCATTTGAATAAAGACCTTATGTTGGAAGAACCTGCCCGTGGGGCAGACGAACACTGGAACAATACTGAATCAGGCAGTGTTACTGCAATAGCAGAAATCCTGCTATTGTTGACCGGCTCTTCTGAACAGCCATATCCCAAGAATAATGAAAACAACTTCAGGTAGAGCTGCCGCAAGAATGGGCTCCAGAGCACCTTTGTGCCCCAGTGTCTGTCCGAATCTCGCAAGCGAGAAAAAGATAAATCCCAGCAGTACCGCAAGGCCTATGCTGGTTGATTTGCCGCTTCTGGGATTGTTTGTGGCGAGAGGAGCGCCTACGAGAACCATTATCAGCGTGGAAAACGGGAAGAAAAGAGTAAGCCAGAATTCCACAAGATCTCCGGTTGGATTTCCGCCGGCACTTCTGACCCTTCCAATGTGATTCCAGAGCTGGAAGATGTTCATTTCCGCTGCACTTTTCCTTCTGCTTCCGAAGTCTTCCGGTGTGTCTGTGATTTCAGGGAGAGGCAGTGTATCGTGAAGAGAGAAGGACATTTCACCAGTCGGTGAGAATCTTCTTTCCTCTGCGGATGTTCCAGTCCACACTGAATCAATGTAAGTCAGTCTCTGGGCATCTACTCTTCTTGTAACTCTGAGGCTGTCATCAAACCACTCCACAACTCCTCTTGAGATGTTCGCGTGCTGGCCGTCAAAAAGTCCTATTTCCACTATTGCCCCATCCAGTGTTCTGTGTGCGAAATCGTTTCGCATGAGATAGTTAATAGGGTCTCTGCCATCTATTTCCACCCTTTTTACCTGTGTCTGCAGGTAATTGGCGTCCGCCATTACGAAGTCTCCAACAACAAGAGTGAACACGCTGATCAAGAACCCGACAAAGAGAAGGGGCAGGAAGATTCTGGGTATGGAAACGCCTGAAGCGCGCATTGCGGTTAGCTCATTGTTTTTGGCCATTCCAGTCACAAGGAGCAGAGAGCATATTAAAACTGCTATTGGCGTTACGAGAACTATGATGTACGGAAGCCCGTAGAAATAGTATCGCAGGAATGTTATTACTGTGACATCCTTGTCCACCCATCTGCTGAAGTGATCGAAGGCGTTTACAGTCACAAAGATCACGGTGAAAGAAAGAACAGCCATGAAGATCATCCTGATAAAATGTCCGGCCAGATATCTGTCCAGTATTTTCACCGGCGGTGTCCTCTTCTTCTGAATTTTTGAATGAGTTCTTTGAAATCCGGTAATGGAATTGGATGCCCCTCTCGCATGCTTCTGTAAGTAAGATATACTCCCAGTATGCCCAGAAGAATATTAGGTGACCACATCGCGATCCAGGCTGCTACCCGGCCTCTGTCCGCGAGCTGCTCGCCGGCGATGAGGAAGAAATAGTAAACAAGGATGAAAACCAGACTCATGGATACTGCCAGTCCGGTATTGGAATTCTTTGAAGAAAGCCCCAGCGGGACCCCGAGAAGAACGAAAACTATGCAAGCGAAGGGAATTGAGTATTTCTTATGGATTTCCACGTTGTATTTGCCGATATTCTTCTGAAGATTATTTATCTGTTCATTAAGCAGAATCAGATCGGTGGATGTTCCCGTCAGCCAGGTCATGGTGTTTCTGATTCTTCTTGTACTGTCCCCTGCCGCAACTGGATTATCTTCGTTGTAAACAGAAACCATGAAAGTGCCCGCGATTGTTGAGATGCTGTCAATCAGAAGGGCCCGTCTTTCGTCAAGGCTGTCAACGAAGGCTCCCATCTGTTCTGCGGACATCTCCCTGTCACCTCTGCTGCTTCTGTCATGTCTTACAAGTTCTTCGGACCTGGCAATATCAATGATATAGGTGCTGAACGAAGCATATCTGTAACCGCTTTCCCGGTCTTTCTCATGCATCTGACCGTCTTCCAGAGTCAACCTGAGGTGGTTTGCTCCAACAGGTTCCATGGTACCCTCCATGGCGGTAATAGTTCTGGCGGGGGCTCCGGGAGTATTTGTGTGAATGATCACGCCTATCAGTTTGCCGGTAAGGTCATCCTTTTCCTGAACAAAAATTCTGTAGTTCTCAATCTCGTCAACAAACATTCCCGGTTCAATTCTGGCCGTGGGTCTCATTGTTCCAATGTCCAGAAGGAGATTGCGGGCGATATGGTTCGCCTCGGGGAGAATACTGTTGTTAAACACAACAAGGACTCCCGCTATGAGCAGCGCTACTATTCCGAGGGGAAACATTATGTTATAGATACTGGCGCCACAGGCTTTCATCGCGGTGATCTCAAGGTCTCCGGACAGTCTGCCAACGGCGATGAGAATACCGGCAAGAACGCCCATGGGAATAACAACCGCTACCATTGATGGAAGAAGGAGCAGAAATATCTCCGCGACAATTCGCATTGGGACGCCTTTGCTGACTATCATGTCCAGCAGATCCAGAAGCTTGTCCAGCAGCATTATGAATGTAAAGAGACCGAGGGAGAGCAGGAACGGCGGGAAGAACTCTTTCAGAACATATACTTGCAACTTTTTCATTGAATTCCCATGATAGACGCTTGCGTAACAGGTGGCGAACGATGAATTATAGCAGCGTCGAGCTTCACTGTCATGCTTTCGGGAACATGATACATGCAGATGGATAGTACTTACGAGGTGAAATGAAAAGACTTTTAATATTTGTTCTTATGCTTTTAATTGCATCACAGGCTGGCGCTGTGGGCGGGTTGCGCAATTTTACGCTGATTGATGACCACCCAGGCTACTGGTATCAGGACTCTCTGCCGTGGCTTGTAACCCTTCCTTCCACGCAGGTTGAGGTATGGTCCAGCCTGATGGGTGACGGCATAAGCTACAGGCTTATGTACAGGGGATATCCTGTCGCCACATCAAGAACATGGACACTCTCCGGTGTCCGGTCGAGGCTGATTGGGTGGAGCACATGGAAGGAATGGACTGAGGCAAACGCCCGCGGCGGTATCCGCAGCGGCAGTACCCGCGGTCAGCTTGTTCCCACCATTTACCTGCCGTTAAATATGTCGGGGGTGATAGGGGACGCAATTGGAACAGGCGGGCAGCTCGATATTTCCGGGCATCAGACCATTTCTGTTTCAGGAGTCAGCCATATCTATCCCAACAGAGTGAATGTTGAAGGGTCAAGCACATCCCTCTTCCCGGACCTGAAAATGGAACAGGATCTTCGTATTCGCCTTGACGGAACCATTGGAGAAAAAATCCATGTCGCGGTGGATCATGACAGCCAGAGACAGATCGGTTCAGACTACAGTGTCAGCATCAGTTACGATGGCGATGATGATGAGATAATTCAGTCTATTGAACTGGGCGATGTCAATCTGTCAATTACAGGCCCTGAATTCATCAGCTACTCTATTCCTCATCAGGGATTGTTTGGCGCAAAGCTGATCGCACAGGCGGGGCCCTTTGATATTACAGCCATTGCAAGCAAGGAAGGAAGTTCAACGGAAAGCTCTGATTTTGTCGGACAGGCCTCCCTTGTTAATGATTCCATTCTGGACATAAGCCCTGCGAACAACTACTTCTTCCGTGCGTTTCCGGATACTGTGACTGCACCGTACATGCAGCCGGATAGCAACCACACACGGATATTCATTGATGATGGTATCGGCTCAAATAATGTAGAAACCGGTGCGGTTGAGGGTTCCTGTTTTATTCCCCAGGTGTCCGGAGGTGATTTGGTTGAATACGGATGGTGGGATGAGCTGACACCGGGTATTGATGGTGATTTCGTACTGGTGGACTCCAGCAGAACAATCAGATTCCTCAGACCTGTGAACGATACCTACCGCATTGCCGTTGCACTTGTCACCATGGCAGGTGATACTGTTGGAACTGCGCCTAAAGATGGGCCTTACAACCTTAAACTGATAAAAGAGACCAATCCGTTTCCCGATGACCCCTCGTGGCAATACGAAATGAGGAATTATTACTTCCTGGGCGCCAACAACATAGTCAGGGAAAGTTTCAACTGTGATATTTTTCTGCAACGCGCTGGTGAAGATCCCGTTTCAATCCAGGACGGAGTGCCGTTCATACAGATACTGGGGCTGGATACAAACGGCGATGGTCTTATGTACGATGAAGATGTTACAATGGACTGGGAAAACGGTTTTATCATGTTTCCCCAGAGCCGGCCCTTCGCTAGCGATGAACTTGACTACCCCAACAATGTGGTTTACACAGAGAAGAACCCGGCCATGAACAAGTCTCTTTACTACATGAGGGTTAGCTACAGAGCTGCTTCCACCACTTATTCGCTTGGACATATGGGAATTGTCGAGGGCAGTGAGAAAGTTACACTGACAGTAGCCGGGCAGGCAAGAACACTTGTACGGAATACAGACTATTCGATCATATATGAAGTGGGTCTGCTTACCCTTATGGGCGAAGCGGCTGACCTGGCTCAGGATCCTGCCAATACCCTTCGAGTAACTTTCGAGTACGTTCCTTTTTTCAGTTCAGTCTCTAAAACCCTTCTTGGTGCCAGAATGGTTTACAACATAGGTGCACACTCCTGGCTTGGCGGAACCATGATGTACGAAAGTGCAAATTCTCCTGAGGATCGTCCCAGGACAGGTGAGGGATCCTTTGGAACAACAGTGTTTGATGTTGATCTTCATCTTGAGACCAGACCGGAATTTCTTACAGATGCGGTGAATCATATTCCACTGGTAAACACAGAAGCCGAGAGCCGGGTGGTTCTCTCCGGGGAAGTCGCTGTAAGCCTGCCTTCCGGAGAGAGCAAGGCCTGGCTGGATGATATGGAGGGGTCGGAATCAACATTTCCCCTTGGGCAATCCAGAACAGCATGGTTCTACTCTTCCATGCCCATGCGGGGATCTCATCTGCTTTTTCCGGTGGGAGAGTCCAGATGGTACAACGCAACAGACAGATGGTCGCTGCATGACATCATTCCAGGTGAGACCGGAACCGATGCTCAGAAAAAAATCAGCGGTGTACTTCAGTTTGTCTTTTCACCTGACGAGAGTAATCCCACAAATTCATGGGGGGGATTTCAGAGATGTATAGAGCGTTATGGTACTGATTTTTCCGCGAAGACACACCTGTCACTTTATGTGAGAGCTACCGGTTGCGCGGCTGACGCAAATCTTTACATCGACCTTGGTGAAAGGATTGATGAGGACACATACTGGCTTGAAAGGGTGGGTGATGATCTCATCAGGCAAGCCAACGGTGTGCTTGATACGGAGGATGTCAACTCGGATGGAATTAGATCAACCACAGAGGATACAGGTCTCGACACACTTCCTTCCGTTGATGAGCCGGGATACAGCTCAGGCAATACTGATCCCAATCAGGACAATTACAGGTATAATGCCAATGATCCTCTCAGTACCAGGTTTGATGCTATTAACAACTGTGAGAACAACGGAAGACTGGATACAGAGGATCTGAACAGGAACGGTGTGCTGGATATAGCAAATACCTTTTTCAGAGTGAGAATTCCCTTTAATGATCCTGAGTACATTATTTCCACCAGTTCAAGTGGATGGATACTGGTGCAGATTCCTCTGGATGATTCTTTGCTTGTAACCATACCTTCTATTTCAGCAGGAAACCCGACCTGGGAGAAGATTACTTATGCCCGCGTGTGGGTTGACGGATTTACTCAGCAGGACACTCTGGAATTTTATGACATTGGACTTGTGGGCAACAGATGGAAACCCAACAGCATAAGTCCCTGCGAGGAAATAGGTATTCCAGTTCAACCCGAGGAAAGTTTCACTGTTTCCGTGGTCAACAATCGTCAGAATCAGGATTACAAAGACAATCCCCCGCCGGGGATTGATCCCGGCGATGATCAGGACGGAGAGCCTAAGCTTGAGCAGTCCGTCAGTCTTGACTGCTCAGAGATACTCAGATGGCATGAGGGTGTAGCCAGGCAGACTTTCTACTCGATTGAGAACTACACTCAGTACAGATCTCTGAGTTTTCCATTCCACGGCGAGTCTCCGGGAGGAGAACTGTTTTTCCAGATGGGAAGAGACAGCTTGAACTACTACGAAGTCACGTCTGATATTCAGCCGGGCTGGCAGGTGGTGGAGGTTGATCTTCAGGATCTTGTAGACCTCAAAACACTGAAGAATCAGACAGAAGAGGACGAGATCCGATCAGGGAATCTGGCTGTGGTGGGTAATCCATCGCTGTCTGAAGTAATGATGCTTGGTCTGGGTGTAAGGAATACCAATCAGCAGTCACTGACAAACCAGGTCTGGGTTGATGACATCACGGTGAAAGGTCATTACCTGGAACCCGGTAACGCGCACAGGATAACCGGTGACATGGACTTCGCTGATCTGCTTTCGATATCCGGGGATTACAGAATGATTGATGATGATTTTCACGGTCTGGGGAAGACCACTGGAACCGGAACAACTGTTACCAGATACAACGCTTCTTCCACTCTGAACCTTGACAGGTTTACTCCTCCCGTGTGGAGCTGGTCGCTTCCGGCAACTTATGCCTGGAACAGAAACTTTTCAGAACCGAGATACGCGACAAACAGCGATATACGACTGGAGGGGAACGAAACATGGGAATATCGTACAGAATCCAATAAGTGGGATACATCTATTCAGTGGAGAAGAAACAGTCGGTCAGACGGCTTTGCAGGCCGTTACTTCTTTGATCCGATTCACATCAGGCATGCAATGGGCAACGGCTGGGGAAGGACACCCACAACACGGGATTCTGTTGAAAATGAGAGTGTTGCATTTACCTATGATCTGCGCCTTGGAAGAATGAGCCTTTTCAGGATGCCGATTCTTGAAGATATCAGACTGAGACCCACCAGATTCGGGTTTGGTGTAAGCTGGAGACGCGGAAGAAGTGTGATGTATGATATCGCGAATGAGGATACTGTTCTTACCCGGGATGATACAGAGCGAGTGCTGCTTACAGACGGCAATATCGCCTTCAATTTCTGGAAGGGGCTCACCACCAGCTATAACCTTTCCGTGGGACGGGACATGTACTACCCCTGGGATGAGCCTTACACCGGGGTGAATATTGGAAGAGAAGTTTCCAGAAATCAGAATGCCGGAGTCAGCCAGGAAATAAACTTCTGGAATTACCTGAAGCCAAGAGTGAGCTGGGATGCCAGATATGGAATGGCAAGACTGAGCCCGCACACTTCCACAGGTGCTGATACTCTGGGTCGGCCTGATGTGGGCAGTGATGTTACAGCCAGACTTAATCTCAGGATTGGGCTGGCCCACACAATCAGATCAATCGCAAGGTTGAGAGACGAAAGACTTGATGAGGAGGCCCTGCCCGGCAGTCCGAGATGGCTGCTGGTGAAGATGGAAAGGTGGGCTGACAGAATAACAGATCCGAACATAGTATTCAGCAGATCCAGAGGCAGTGATTACAAGGATGTGCCATTCACGCCGTCCGCAGGTTATCAGTTCGGTCTTGAACCTGATATAGCCGGATTGGATCCCTACAACAAGACAACTTCAAACTCCATGCAGATTTCCGGTGGATACAGACCTACTAACACCATGTCAGTAAGGGTTGAGTACAGTGACTCAGAGAATAAAAGTTTCTACTCCGGTTTCTGGAACAGAACTGACAACACAACCTGGCCTTCAGTCACTGTATCCTGGAGTGGACTTGAAAGATATGAACCACTGTCTTTCCTGAGGAACGGCTCAGTGAGCAGCGGTTACAGAATGGAAACCAGTACATCATCCAGGATAGAAAATGACAGCTTGACCCCGATCAGCAAGACGGAAACCTCAAGATGGAATCCTCTTCTAAGCTTTACCGGTTCTTTTAACAACAAGGTTCAGATAACAATTTCCGACAACATGTCTACTACTGAAACCAGAAACTACACAGGAACTTCCGCATTGGTTCGTTCCGGCAGCAACTCCGCGCAGTTCAAGCTTACCTACAGCTTTAGCGCGCCGGCCGGAGTGTCGATACCTATTCCCCTTTTGAACAGATTGAGATTGTCATTCCAGAGTGACCTTACAACATCGCTTTCCATTACAAGATCAACCAGCAGAAGCGAGGTTACAGGCGGGCAGACAGGGGAAACTCAGGTTCAGTCCGATAAGACTGAATGGCGGATTGAGCCATCCGCTTCGTACGATTTTGGAACTGTTACAGCCTCAATGACAGCTATTTACGGTTGGAAAAAAGACAAAGTCAACAACCAGTACGATCAGAAGGATGTTGGCCTTAATCTCTCAGTAACTATCAATTTCTGATTCGCCTCTTGACATTCAGGCTTTATCATTAAAAGATATGTATTCGTGTGTTCATATTTAATGATTTGTGGCTAAGGAAGAGGTTTGAATGAAACTGGGCCAGATGTTGCTGAAAGCAGGGCTTCTAGATCAGGAACAGCTTGCTGATGCCCTTGAGCATCAGAAAAACGAGGGCGGAAGACTGGGCTACAATCTGGTAAGAATGAACCTGATTTCTGAAGAGAATTTGAATATTTATCTTGCCAGGCAAAACCGTATTGAAGCTGTTAACATTGACAGCATTGATATTCCCCAGGATGTCCTGAATCTGGTCTCCGCGAAACTTGCGTTACGCTACGAAGTTGTGCCTGTAGAGAAGGAAGGCAGGAAGCTGGTTCTTGCCATGGCTGATCCTCAGAATTTGTTTACCATTGATGATTTGAGGTTTTCTCTCAGCATGGAGATTGAGCCTCATATATGCGCTTCTTCCATGATCCAGAGAGCTTTACATAAATTTTACGGCGCGACAGACGCGATTGTACCGGTTGAGGATGTTGAAAGAGAGCAGGAAAAGGAAGAGGAATTCAAGTCCTCGGAAGACGAACTCGTTGTGGGTGATGATGCCTTTTTCTCGCTGATTGAGGAAGAAGAAGAGGAGGAGGAAGAGGATCTTTCAATCGACCTCTCCGATTCTCCTGTTGTAAAACTGGTAAACAGCGTTATCGCGGATGCTGTTAAAAGAGGCGCCAGCGATATTCATTTTGAACCGTTTGAGAAGTTCATAAGGATCAGGTACAGAATAGATGGTATTCTGCATGAAATCATGAGACCCAGCAGGAAATACAGACAGGCAATGGTCAGTCGATTGAAAATTCTCGGTGACATGAATATAGCGGAGCACAATCTTCCCCAGGATGGAAGAACAAAAGTCCGTGTGGGGGATCGATTTGTTGACATGCGGCTTTCAACACTTCCAACTCTTTTTGGAGAGAAGGTTGAGGTTCGTCTTCTTGATCGTTCAAAGGTTCAACTGAACCTTGATCTCCTGGGGTTTGAAGAAGAGACTTTGTATCAGTTCAGGCGGGGCATCAAGCGTCCTTACGGTATTGTACTGGTTACGGGCCCCAGTGGCAGCGGAAAGACAACCACGCTTTATTCAGCCCTTACTGAGCTGAATCATGTAGGGGTGAACATAATGACTGCGGAAAACCCTGTTGAGTTCAACCTGAAGGGCATCAATCAGGTTCAGATGAATACAGATGTTGGTCTTACATTCGCAAAGGCTCTCCGCGCTTATCTCAGACAGGATCCCGACATCATCATGGTTGGTGAGATCAGGGATCAGGAAACCAGCGAGATTTCCATTCGAGCAGCGCTTACCGGTCACCTTGTGCTTTCAACCGCACATACCAATGATGCTCCCAGCACGATTAACAGACTTGTTGATATGGGAACTGAACCTTATATGCTGAGTACTTCACTGGTATCTGTTTGCAGTCAGAGACTGATAAGAAAAGTTTGCAACAACTGTAAAACTCCAGTATCGGTTCCCCGGGAAGCCATGGTTGAGGCAGGCATTGAACCTGAAAGATTCAAGGGAATTACTTTTTTTGAGGGTACCGGGTGCTCAAGGTGTAACCAGACAGGCTACAGCGGCCGGACAGGCATCTATGAGGTTATGCAGATTGATGACGAGATGCGTGCTCTTATTGAAGGTGATGCCAACAGTGTAGATCTTGAGAAAGCTGCCCTGAGAAAGGGTATGATAAACCTTAGAGAAGCAGCACTTCGAAAACTGGAACGGGGCCTGACTACCTTTGACGAAGTAATCAGGGAGACGGTTTCAAATGTATAACCGCCTTGCCATGATTCTGTTACAGTCAGGTCTTGTTGAACAGGATGATATAGACAGGATCGCGGGAGAATGGGGTCCCGGAGAAACTGCTCTCGCCGAGGCACTTGTTCTCAAAGGACAGGTAACAGAGGAACTGATAACTGAATTTCTCTCCGAGATTTACGGTATTGAGCCGATATACCTGAACGAAACAGCGCTTGAGCGCAAGAACGCCGCGCTGCTCAATGAAGTATTTGCCAGAGATAATCTGGTAGTTCCGGTGAAAATTGAAGACAATGCATTGTTCGCCGCCATGGCGGATCCCGCGAATCTTTACGTGATAGATGAGATCAAATTTGCCACCGGTATGGAAGTTGTGGTTTATGCTTCTGCTCCATCAGCCGTCAGAAGAGCACTTGATGATGTTTACGGACAGATAGATGCCCTGGTCAACGTTGATGATACTCTTGAGGATTATGACGAGGATGAAAATTTTATTGAGCAGGTCTCCAGTCTTGATGGCGAGGAGTTTGATGAAGATTTCGACATTGGCGATGATCTGGGAAGTGATTCAGACGCGCCTGTAATAAAATTTGTTGATGGAATGATAGCCAGGGCAGTGCGTACAGAGGTTTCCGATATTCACATTGAGCCTTACGAAAAATATCTCAGGGTCAGATTCAGGAGGGACGGCATCTGTTACGAGATGTACAAGATTAATCCCAAGATGCAGAATCCTATTCTTTCCAGGCTCAAGATTATGTCCGGTATGAATATCGCCGAGCGCAGACGTACTCAGGACGGTAGAATTAAAGCTAGGGTGGATAACAGGATAATTGATTTCCGGGTAAGCGCTGTTCCCGGAATTGATGGTGAAAAGATCGTACTCAGAATTCTTGACAGAGGGAATCTGCAGCTTGATCTCAGAGAACTTGGATTTCCCGAGGATGCACTGAAGTCTTTTCTTGCCGGAGTGAATTCCCCGTTCGGAATTGTTCTTGTTACAGGTCCTACAGGCAGCGGTAAAACAACAACACTTTACTCTGCCCTGAGTTCTCTCAATACTCCCGAGGTTAATATTCACACCGCCGAAGATCCAGTGGAGTACAACATTGACGGCCTTGTTCAAACGCAGATTGACTTCTCCATGGGATATAATTTCGCCGCTGCTTTGAAGGCAATACTGAGGCAGGATCCCAACATAATAATGGTAGGAGAAATTCGAGATTATGAAACAGCTTCTATCGCTATCAAGGCAGCCTTGACAGGGCAGCTGGTTTTCTCCACAATACATACAAATGATGCTCCGGGCACAATCAACAGACTTATTGATATTGGTATCAAGCCTTTTCTTGTTGCAAGTGCCGTGCGGACCATAATGGCTCAGAGGCTTGTTAAGACAATTTGCAGGAAGTGCAGCAAACCTTATACCTGGTCTGATAAAGAACTTTCTGAGGCGGGTATTGATCCTGCGGAAATGTCCGACGCTCAGACCCGCAAGGGCATGGGATGCAGCAAATGCGGGGGTTCAGGCTACAAAGGAAGAAAGGGAATTTACGAAGTATTGACACTCGACAGAGAGTTGAAACAGGCTGTTATTAACCGGGTTTCAGCTTCTGATCTGAGAGTGCTTGCGGTAAAGAACGGAATGCGTACGCTGAGGATGGATTCAGTAGAGAAATTGAAGCAGGGAATGATTACCCTTGAGGAAGTAACAAGAAGAACTACTGATGACGAAGACAATGTTAAAATCGCCGCGATGAATTACAAACTGGAGAAGCAGATCAGTTCTATTTCGTCGTAGTATTTCTGAGGTATAACCTCATGAAGGAGGGTCGCATGAACATAAAAACGCTCCTGAAGGAAATGATGGAAAGAAGAGCAACAGATCTTCATCTTACCGTTGGTGCTCCCCCCACCGTAAGAATTGACGGGGATCTTATCAGAATGGAGTATGACCCTCTTACACCGAACGAGACTCAGTCACTTGTTTACAGTCTTCTGAAGGATGATCAGAAGAAGCGGTTTGAACTTGACAAGGAACTTGATTTTGCCTTTGGCATCAAGGGTCTTTCAAGATTCCGTTCCAATGTGTTTACCCAGAGGGGATGCGTCGCCTGCGCTATTCGAGTGATCCCCTACGAAATAATGGCTTTTGATGAACTGGGGCTTCCTGATGTCATTGCCCACCTCGCGGACAAGAGACAGGGTTTAATTCTGGTTACAGGTCCTACCGGTTGTGGAAAATCCACTACACTGGCCTCAATTATCAGAAGAGTAAACGGAAGCCGTCGCTGTCATATCATGACAATTGAGGATCCCATCGAGTATGTACATCATCACGACAAGGGTATTGTGAATCAGCGTGAAATCGGCAGTGACACTCAATCATTCGCCATGGCTCTCCGATACCTTCTTCGTCAGGATCCGGATGTCGCTCTTATCGGTGAGATGCGTGATCTGGAAACCATGCAAGTGGCTCTTAACGTTGCCGAAACAGGCCACCTTACACTGGCCACTCTGCATACCAACTCTACCTACGAATCAATCAACAGGATTATTGATACATTTCCCGCCGCAAGTCAGTCGCAGGTTCGAAGTCAGCTCTCATTTGTTCTGCTGGGAGTACTTACTCAGCAGCTTATACCTCGTCAGAGGGGAACAGGCAGGGCTCTCGCGGCAGAAGTTCTGATATGCACACCTGCGGTGAAAGCAGCAATAAGGGATGATAAACTTCATCAGATATACGGAATGATGCAGGCGGGACAGAAGCATGGAATGCAGACTATGAATCAGTCGCTTTACAGGCTATACTACAACAGGGAAATCACAAAAGGCGCCGCGCTGGAGCGGTCGGTGAATCCTATTGAACTTGAGCAGATGATGCTGACGGGAAGAGATATTCTATAAAGGAGGGATTTATGGGCGAATTTCAATGGACGGGAACTAACCGGCAGGGACGGACCTTGAATGGAACCACGAAGGCCAAATCCCGAGCTGAAGTAAAGGAACTTCTTGAAGCCAGGGGTGTTACGGTTACCAACATCAAGGGTGGATTTGATATGGCCACCTTTGGAGTTATTGGCTCCGGCGTTAAAAGCAAGGAACTTGCAACATTCACCAGGCAGTTCAGCGTTATGATAAACGCTGGCCTTCCCCTGGTTGGCTGTCTTCAGATTCTCAGCAGACAGCAGGAAAACAAAGTATTCAAGAATATCATTCTTGAGGTCACGAGCGATGTGGAGAAGGGTGGTACACTGGCCGAGTCTCTGGGCAAACACACTAAGGTATTCAGTGAACTTTATGTGAACATGGTTGCTGCCGGTGAGCAGGGCGGTATTCTCGATACTATCCTTGCACGACTGGCGGATTACCTTGAGGACGCGGCATCGTTGCAGTCCAAAATCAAGAGCGCTATGATGTATCCCATTGTGGTTCTTGTTGTTGTTATTATTGCCACTCTGGCCATGCTTCTTTTTGTCATTCCCATTTTCCAGAAGATGTTTGAGGATATGGGCGGTGAGCTTCCCGGGATGACCCAGTTTGTTGTGGATATGTCTGAATTTGTTCAGCACTATGTGGTATTCATTCTTCTGGGGATGGGCGGTATTGTTTTTGCATACAACGCTTACTACAAGACGAATAGCGGCCAGAAGGTAATTGATACCATCAAGCTGGCGCTTCCGGTGTTCGGACCTATCAACAGAAAAATGTCAATTGCCAGGTTTACAAGAACACTGGGAACCCTGACAGCATCCGGTGTGGCAATTCTTGACGGGCTGAACATTACAGCTAAAACCGCCGGCAACAGAATTATCAGTGATGCCATCATGAAAGCCAGAGTGAGTATCTCCGGAGGAGAGAACATAGCAGGCCCGCTGGAAGCCTCGGGTGTGTTTCCAACCATGGTTACTCAGATGATTGCCGTTGGAGAGGAAACCGGCGGTCTGGACGAGATGCTTGTAAAAGTGGCAGACTTCTACGATGAAGAGGTTAATGTGCTTGTTGAAGGTATGGCATCCACAATTGAACCTCTCATGATCGTGTTTCTGGGTGGATTTGTGGGATTCCTGGTTATTGCCATGTACCTGCCGATCTTCGACATGATTCAGCAGGTGGGTGGATAACACGAGCCAACAAATGCTTATCAGCGGAAGGCGCCGTACCTGGCTTCAGGTAGGGCGTCTTTCCGTTCTGGGAATGCTTACTCTCACGGGAATTCTCACGATGGATCGACAGAATTTGACCATTGTGTATGCTGTTGTGGCAGTAGCGGCGCTTCTTGCCGCGCTTATTACAACCTTCATCATGAAGCGGAATCCCGAAAGCCGGAAACCCTACTGGTTCCTGCTGTACGTTGATGCCTTCCTTCTTGGAACTATCATCTATGTCAGTGGAGGGATTGACGGACCGTTTTCCCCATTTCTTGTTGTTCACGTTCTTGCGTATGGATTTTACCTAGGAGTTTCCGGCGGGCTTACTGCTGCCGCCGCCAATGTTATCCTGTCCACGATTTTCTCAATGATCGCACTTAATGTACCCGGAGCAAAAACTACACTCAGCCCTCTACTGGCAACCCTTATTCAGACGGGTCAGTTTAAACTTTCAACTACTTACATTGCTTTGAGAATATTCATTAACGGTCTTTTGCTCGTTGCTTCGGGCATTGCATCCGGAATGCTCGCCCAGTCTCTCTACACGGAGAGCGGTCATCTTCAAAGGGTATTAAATAATCTGGCTGAACTCAGAGCAAGAAGCAGACACATACTGGACAGTCTTCATGACGGAGTTGTAGTGGTCGATTTGAGCGGTGAATTGATAAGCATTAATCCAGCGGCAAAAAAGCTTCTTGGAACTGACAAACCAATGAAAAAATCACAGCTTGGAGAGATAGTCAGAAGCTTTCTGGAGAACAGAGATTTTCCACCCGGTATTGATATAGTGGTTGAAGAAAAAGTAATCGAGTGCAGATTTAATCATTACGGTGACACTGAAGGAGCAATAATCATTCTGACGGATGCCACTGAACTTCGAAACTATCAAGCCGCCCTTGAGGAAAGAGATAAACTCTCTCTTATTGGCAGACTCAGCGCGACTATGGCCCACGAGATCAGGAATCCCCTGGCGTCAATGAGTGGTGCCGCCCAGATTCTCGCTACAGGTAATCTTGACAGAGGAAAAACTGAGAGTATGGCTTTACTGATTGAAAAGCAGTCTTTGCGGGTATCAGAGCTTATTGAGGGGTATCTTTCTCTCTCAAGGAGCAGTTCTGACTTCCCATTCACCAGAATCAACATCAATGAGGTGGTGATGGACAGCGTTGAGAGCGCCATGCATGGTTTTGCCGGTGGAGTCTCTATCAGGGTATACAGATCAGAAGAGACTCCGACAGTGCTGGGTAACAGAGTAAGGCTGGGCCAGGTTCTTCTTAATCTGATGAGGAATTCCGTTGAAGCCCTCAGCAGCAGACCAGAGCCTGTAATAACTATTGAAGTTTCCTTCTCAGATAACAACAGGTCTGTATGTATTGCGGTGAAAGATAATGGAGTTGGAATACACGAGGACCTTATCCGGGAAGTATGGGAGCCTTTCAAAACATCAAGACAGGAGGGAACCGGGCTTGGTCTCTATATTGTCAGCAAGATTATTAAGGAGCACAGAGGTACTATTGAGGTAGAAAATACCACACCGAGCGGTGCTCTTTTCAGAATAAGGCTTCCGGTCGCAGGAAAGGATGCTGATGGATAAAAAGAATCTTTCATTACTGCTTGTGGATGATGAAGAATCCATGGTGGAATGGCTCTGCATTCTGCTGGAGCAGGACGGCTATAATGTTAAGTGTTTTTCACACCCGGAAGCCGCACTCAAGTGGAGTGAACAGAATCCGGTTCACGTGCTGATATCAGACATCAAGATGCCGGCGATGAGTGGACTGGAGCTTTATGCAAAAATGCGGGAGATCCATTCGGATATGGCTGGAATCTTCATGACCGCCTTCTCAAGTGTGGATACAGCAGTAAAAGCTGTAAGACAGGGTGCTTCCGACTATCTCCTTAAGCCATTCAAGACCGACCAGATGCTGGCTGCTATTGAGAAAGCAGTACGGGAGAAAAAAATCACAGCGGAGAACAGGGCATTGAAGCAGAAGTTGAGCAGAGAGTGCGATTTCCAGGGCATCATCGGGCGCTCACAGCCGATTATCAAGCTGCTTGAAATGGTAAGAAGAGTGGCGGATCAACCCAGCAGTGTTCTCATTTCAGGAGAAAGTGGAACCGGTAAGGAACTCGTCGCTAAGGCTATCCACAACAACAGTATCAGAAAAGATGACCCCTTCATAGGAATTAACTGCGGCAGTCTTTCTCCGAACCTGCTTGAGAGTGAACTTTTCGGACATAAAAAAGGTTCTTTCACCGGAGCATACAGAGACAAAGAAGGGCTGATGACAGCAGCGGGGCGGGGTACGCTATTTCTTGATGAAATCGGTGAACTGAACAAGGATCTCCAGGTAAAGCTTCTCAGAGCAATTCAGGAGCGGCAGGTCCGTCCCGTGGGAGACACAACAACCAAACCCTTCAAGGGCAGGTTGATATGCGCCACCAACAGTAACCTTGAGGAAATGGTACGAGATGGCTCTTTTCGCAATGACCTGTACTACAGGCTCAATGTTCTTCCACTGCATGTTCCTTCACTCAGAGAGCGCAGGGAAGATATCCCCATGCTGATTAAACACTTTCTTGAAAACGGAAACTATCCGGGGAAAGAGCTTTCGAAAGAATCTCTGGAAGTTTTCATCAAGTACAACTGGCCCGGAAATGTAAGAGAGTTGCAGAACATACTTGAGAGAGTCTGCGTAATGTCAGGCGGCAGCACAGTACAGATTGATGAGCTCCCCGGTTGTCTTGTAAACAAAGCTTCTCAGGAAGCAATACCTGGCACTACAGAGAGTACAGCAGCAGGTAAGGAGGCTGCTTTACCCATTCTTGCTGAAATCGAAAAAGCCTGGACCTATTACATTCTGGAAAAGAAGGCCGGCGGAGAAAAAAGGGAAGCCTCAAGAATCCTCGGTATAAACGAGACAACTCTCTATCGCCGTTTGCAGAGATACAGGAAGGAGGATGAGTGATCGCGTCTTGCAGAATGCCATACAACAATTATTGCCCTTGCGGCAAGGAAGGATTAGCGGTAGTATTACCTGATAATAATTGAAATGTGTTCTGGCAAATATTATGCTTCAGTATGAAGCATGAACATTCAACCCCGTTCTCTTGAAAGGAGAATACGATGAAAAAAGGTTTCACCCTCATTGAGCTGATGATCGTTGTGGTGATCATCGGTATTCTGGCGGCTATCGCCATTCCCAAGTTCAGTGATGTTTCCGAGACAGCCAAGAGAAACGCCTGTCGCGCCAACATGCGTACTATCGCCAGCCAGGAAGTTATCTATTTCGCCTCCAATAACAGCAAGTACGGTTCTGCTGCTGAAATTGGAATGGACGGAGTTCAGTGCGCCACTGCCCAGCTTCCTTACGATGTTGATATTGCCGCTGCCGGTGGTGTTACAAGCACATCGATAACTATTACATGTCCTGCCGCTGCTTCTCACGGAAACATCGATAATGGTATTGCCTCATGGACTGATTCCAACTAACTTCATCTGAAGGTGCGGGGGCGGCTGTGAAGCCGTCCCCTTTTCTGTGTGCGCAGTTCATGGCGCGCAGTGCCAGTAACCGGCACTGTTAACCGGCAAACGGGAGCTGCATTGCCTGAGATTACTGAGTGTCCCGGTTGAAAGCAGTGAAACGGAAAGCGATAAATCTCTGGTGATAAGCCTTGTACCTGGGGTTGGAAACGGCAGAAGCTACCTTGAAACAGAAGGTGAATTATACCTGCAGACAAGAATTCCCCCGGAAACAGATACCACAGGCTCAAGAATATCATTATGCCCTACATAATCCAGTATTGCCAGTCTGTTCTCCATTTCCATAATACATGGATTTGCTCTGTAGAAAGTGACATAATCAATACCGAGATCATCAAGTATGACACACTCTTCTTCAAGGGTGTTCTCCAGATACAGCGGTTGTGTCGCGGGATGTCTCCAGCCGACGAAAATCTGATTGTCGTAAAAATACCGCTTTTCCTCGTGGAGCGACAGTATTCTGCTTTCCTCTGGAAGCGCGCTGTTTAGCCACATGTGGGTCATGCCCTCGGGTGATGATATTATGAATCTGTAGTTTGATGTTGTATCCCATTCTCTGGTCAGTACTGATTTAGTAACAATGTATCTGTAATCTGCCGGGAAGGCAAGGCTTGCTACAAAAATAAAACCAGGCACAACGAAAGATACAATGGATACAGCCGCAAGATAAAAAGAACTGAACATGCTTCTGGATTGCATGATACGGACAGCTAAAAGTGCCACGAAAGGATATGCAAGAATGGAGTATTTGACTCCCCACCAGGGCGGCCAGATTACGACTATAGCGGTAATGAAGAATACTATAAGAGGCATAAACAGAAGCCAGCTGCGGTCTTTTCTCAGGAAAGATATACCAAGACCACCCAGTAAAAGCAGAAGAATACCCTCCATGCTGGTCATGAATATTCCAACATGTTTGGCCACTGAAAAGTTGCGACTGTTATTGATTTCCGAATCTCTGTCATTCATCAGTGTGATTTCCTCAGGGGCAGGAAGCAGCTTCCATTCCTCCTTTACGAGGGATGAAACCTGATATACAGGATAAACTGGACTTCCAGTATGAACCATTGTTCGCACCGCAAAAGTCAGCGGAGCTATGGAAATGCACACAAGAGAGATCAGTTTCACTTTGGCAGAAGAGGCGAAGAACAGATATCCTTTGTAAAGAAGAAAGGGAATAAGGAGCAGAACGGCAGTCTGCTTGGTTGCAAGGGCAAGACCCATGAAAAGCCAGGATGTGTATTGCTTCAAGGATTTGTCATTCAGTTCTCTGACTGCTGCCGCAAACGACAGAGTAATGAACATAATCGCCGCTGTATCAGTTTTTGCGAGGGAGCACCAGTAGTAGAGCATTGAACAGAGGAGAACAGTAACTGCCAGTGGAATCCTGAACTTCTTTTTGATCTCAATTATCCGCATGCCTCTGAAGAGTGCGATAAAAAGCAGGGTCATTTGAAAAACCTGAAGAACACTGAGCTGATTCAGTCTGTCAGAAGATAGCGAAGCAGGCCATACTGCCATCATTTCATACGTTAGAGGGAAGCCTGAGAATACAGTTTCTTCGAGCCAGTAAACTCTGCCGCTGTTCAGCCATCTGTCAGGTTGTACAGCATACGTGATTAACGGATCATCAAAGGTAAGATTAGGCATAGAGGCGTAAGTGAGATTAAGAAGAACCACTGCCAGAAGAGCGACAGCAGCGATGATTTTAAGAATTGACAGTTCAGGAGATCTCTTGATGTTTCTTACCTTTTGCAACAGCAGAAGCATTCCCGGGATTGCGAACAGAAAGAGCAGAACGGGAGTTACAGTTCTGTTCATTATTCCAAAGAGAGAGAGGGGGATTTCCAGAAGAATAAGCAACAGAATTCCTGAAATTTCCCTGGGGAGAAGCGGAAAAAGTTTTTTGATTCCAGTGAATTTTTCCGCAAGAAAACCGGCTCCGTAGAAGGCGCACCACACAATCAGGATTTTTGTGATTGTCTGCGCGAATGACAGGGGGTTCATCCAGTCAAGCATCTGTTCTCCTCAATGTCATGGGAAATCGAAACCGAAGTCCAGATTAAAGTCACCCACGATGAAACTTCCAGTGAGGCTGTCAACAGCATTCGCGGAGAAGGTTCTGCCATTTTCATCCGTAAGAATTATGAAGTCAATGGGGGCGTTGTGATGGATATATACTTTGTCCCATGTGTTCAATGGGGAAGAAGAACAGTCGAGACCGTCTATAAGATAACCATTGGAAGAAAATGCTTCAATCAGGGTTATTCTACCCAGGGTAATAGAGTTTATTACCCATGAACCTGCCTGTGAATCCGAGTAACCGATTTCATCTCCATTGCTGAAAAACATTTCCGGGGTGATTCTGTAGATGCTGTCGGGAGTTGCGGTGGAAGCAGCAAAAGGAATGGAGCTATTCCCTTCTGAATCGATGGCGGTTATCTCTACTGTTTCTCCCGAATCAATCCATACTCGAAGAAATTCAGATGGCAGAAATATTTTATTTCTCATGAGATTTCCGGAGGGAATGAAATTGCCGGTTAGTTCTACGGAAACAAGTGGAACATCTGTTGAATTTACAATGTTCAGAGGGTTAGAGCCGTAGATGCGATTGAAAACCCCGCCAAACTCTTTCTTTGCCGGAGACACTTCTATTGTATCCACGGAGAGCCCGGGTGCATATCCACTCAACGAATAAACACCGCCCGAGGTGGTTTCCCAGAAGATATGATTTATGTAAACATAAGGAAGTTCAACGGTGCGCATCGAGTTAGAACCTATAGTTGAAGAAAATGATACTGAACTAAGAACAGTGGAAGCGGGCAGTATGTAATGCATGCTTACTATATCTTCAGAAAGAAGGTTGCTGATACATACAGTGGTGCTTATGCCGGTATCAGGGAGAGTAAGAGGGAGCAGGAGCAATACATCCAACAGAAACATACTGTTTCCTTTTCTTTGAGATTTGTCTCTAGCCTGAGCAAAGGCAATATACCGACTTCCCCTGTCGTGCAGTAGTGTTGGAGAAAGAAAAAGGGAAGCATAATGTGTTAGAGCTTATTCCATTGTTACGGGAATATCAAGTTTCCTTTTGTTCCTTACGGCATATCAGTCTGACTGGACGGGGACTCCGCCTTTCGTCATTATTTGTCTATTGGAAAAAGCAGGGCAGAGAGATCTGCTCATTGTAAACGCCGTGTTTCCGCAAACATCACAAGCAGCCTGGCTGGCAGGCAGAGCTGAAGGAGTTCAAATATGCCTGAGTATATGGAAGAGAACCTTGAAATGCCGTTGCGGGATGTTCTTGTATTGATGCAGAACCGTATTATGAAGGAAAGCAAGTATTTTGGGGTGCCCGCTCTGATGAGTCCAACAGACAGCTGGGTATACCAGGAGATAATACACGAAACGAAGCCTGATGTAATCATTGAGATCGGGAATTCCAGAGGGGGCGGACTACTGTATTATGCCCATCTGTGCGATCTTCTCGGAAGTGGTCGAGTCATTGGCATAGATATATCGCATAACCGTGTTCCTGACACGGTAAGAAACCATCAGCGAGTAACTCTTATAGAAGGTGACGCCTGCGACCGGTTCCCGGATGTTTATAAACTCATCCCGGAGCAGGATCGGGTTCTTGTGATCGAGGACAGCTCCCATACATACGAGAACACTCTCAACATTCTGAGATTGTATTCAACATTTGTGAAGCCGGGCGATTATTTTATTGTCGAGGATGGAATATGTCATCACGGCCTTTCACTGGGACCAAAACCCGGGCCCTATGAGGCAACCGGAGCATTCCTGGCCGAGAACAGCGACTTCAAGCTGGAACGTTCCCGGGAATCTTTCCTGATAACCTGGAATCCGAAAGGCTATCTCAGGCGAATATCTGACAGTCAGGAAAAATCAGCTAAGCTCAGGAATCTACACCAACGATCCGGATCCGGCAGATCGCGCCTGCTGTCTCGCCTGGGGCGTATAGTCTGGTTTCTAACTCCACCCATTCTGTACCGTATTTTTCAAGTGATTTTTCGAACGATGCGAAGCCGCAGATCGGTCTGAGCACAGGCAGTAATTGACACACTAAAAGGTGGAAGGCACCATGTCAAAACTTGGTTATAATCAATTTTCAACTGCACCCGCATTACTGGTTTCTCTGGGGAATTATAGTAGAAAGCACCCGTTGACAACACATTGTTAATTCCTAATAGTATCACATTCTAGCATATAGGGAGCTATGGCTAAAGAGATGAGGTATTAGATTCAAACAGGTTTACTTCTAATAGCAAATTTGGCTTAATTTCCGGAGTAATTTATGTTAGGAATGCCTAGGAATGCTAGGAATGTTGCAGTACTTTCACACTTATTTCATGGATGGGGGAGAACAATGTTGTTCAAAACAAATGGTACTTTCATAGTAGTTTTGCTTCTGATACTCTTTGCGGTGCAGGCTTTTTGCTACGATGCTGTATGGGTATGTGGAAAGCAAACAGTTTTCTTTTCTCCAGACGGAGGACAACACTGGGGAACACAATTTGAAACATGCGGACAAGGCAGCTGTTCGAATCTGGATATTGAATACCCCGGTTACGGAGCTGTTGTCGGTACTTACATCGCCAATTTAGTCACTCCAGTCAGTGCTGGCCCGGGTACTCCATGGTCATATTACTGGGGGGCGGATATTATAGGTTCTGGTTTGAGTCCTGTTTTGGGCGGGGTTGATAACCGTGGAACAAGAAAACTGCCAATTGTTTGTGGTAGTCAAAGTAATCTTTCGGAAACGTACGGTATTATCAGTCTGCGGTACCTGGATAGTTCCAGTAATTATCAATGGCTCACAAACTGGTGGGAGGATTATAGATTCTGTGACATAGATATGTTTGATGCCGATATAAGCAGGGGCTATGCGGTTGGTTTCGAAACGCTTGCTAATGCTAATGGAATAATATTGTCAACAAGCAATGGAGGTACCTCCTGGAGTCTGAATCATACAGAAAGAGGCAAAATTATCAGAGGAATTCAAGCGGACTGCGATGGTAACGGAACCTCGTACGCAGTTGGCAATGACGGTCTTGTACTCAAAAAACTTAGTGCCGGTACCTGGGCTTCGACTACTGCCCCATGCACAGACCTACTTAATGATGTCCACTTTATCAATCAGGATGTAGGATGGGTTGTCGGTTGGGGTGGTGCCATATTTAAAACCACCAATGGTGGGAATACATGGACTGATCAGAGCACTATCGGTAATACGTGGAATGCTGTCTTTTTCAAGGATTCAAACACAGGCTGGGTGGTAGGAACTCAGGGAAAAGTCCTGACTACTACTGATTCCGGAGCAAACTGGACTGAGCACAGTATTGCCGGATACTATACACATCTTCAGGATGTTGAAGTGGTTTCGTATACAAGCACCGATGAATTCAACACGGCGGAACCTGTATTCGGTACAGTCTCATCAAACTCACTCATAGATAATCATGTGGCTTATAGTCATGAAGAAGGCGTTCTTAACATGAGTGTCGAAACATCAGGTACATATTCCGTTACCATGTTCGATATTTCAGGCAGAACTGTTTGTGAGACGAATCTTGGCAATCTCGATGCAGGAACTCATAGCATATCGGTACCTGTTAACAGTAATCTTTCTAGAGGTGTATATCATTGTACCGTTCACAGCAACGGCGAGATAATTACCACAAACTCTTTCCTCGTACTTTAGCAAATTTTATCGGGTAGGCGGTAGTTTCGCAGCTACCGCCTGCCACAGCACCTTTCTATTGCCCACAAGTATAATCGTCTCAGCTTCTACGGTTTTCTTTCTTGAAAATTTGAATATTCGTTTCAATTATTTGCGCTATCCTGGGATGTAAACAGTCCTGGTTTTTTGCTCGCTGTTTTTGTAAGTCATTGCTGGCAAATACTATTAGTAATCAGCGTCAAAGTAGATTGTCCGGTTTTCTCTGACAACTTGTTTGAAAGATGCCGGGAAACGTATATTGTCAAAGGAAGTCTCAAAAATGATTTGCTGTGCGGTTTTTAGAATACACTTCGTATTTGTTTCTACCTGTTGCCACTATTTATTCAGGGGAGGGGAATTGTGAAGTATTATCCACCAAGGTTCCTCTTCAGGCGATTTGAGCTGGTCAGGAGAATTGCTCCAGGCGGTACATTTCTTGAGGTCGGACCCGGATCTTTTAATCTAACAAAAGATTTGTTGAAGTTGTTTAATGATGGTGTAGTTGTTGATTTCAACGAGGAAGTACGAAGAACCTTTGATCTTTTGAGCAGAGCTGAAAGATCGGATCTTTCTCTGGTGATTTCTGATTTTAACTCATTTGAGAGCACTGAGACTTTCAGCGCGATAATCGCATGTGAGGTTCTTGAGCACATTGAAGATGAGGCAGAATTTCTGCGGCATGCATACTACCTTCTGGGGAAGCGGGGACAACTGGTTCTTTCAGTACCCGCGAGAAGGAAATTCTGGTCTGTTCATGATGAGGGCGTCGGGCATCTGCGAAGGTATGAAAAGAAAGAACTAAGAGAATTCCTGAAAGAGCAGGGATTCATCAACGTAAACATTATTTCTTATGGATTTCCATTCGTTAACATCCTTAGACTGCCGAGGATAATTCTCGCGAAGAAACAGCATATCAGAAACAGCAGGTTGACAACAATACAACAGACAAAAGAAAGTGGGCTAAGCCAGTATAGAGTAATGGCTGGCGCATTTGGTTTAATATGCAATAAATATACTATTGCACCGCTTTCGTTACTGGCTTCCTTTTTCAACAAATGTGATTTCTCCAACGGGTACATAGTGATCGCGGAGAAGTGAGTTAACAAAGTTCTCAGAATTCTCCACACCGGGAAAGCATCAGTGTTCATATTATTCTGAGTATGTAACGCGGCAAAGATGACGGGTATCTTGTCCTGTTCAAACTAACTGATGCTCTTGACAACGCTGATACCGCCAAACATTCTCAAGTCGGAGACAGAACGGGTATCCAGCAGGTTTTGGTTTTATGTAAGAAAAGCCGCAGGTCGAACGCGGAGGAGGAGTTCTGGTGAGGAAAAATATTAAAGATTTTGTTAATATAGTAAGCGAATCACTGCCGATCATTGAGCCAATCTACGAATTTGGTTCACTACAGGTGCCCGGTCAGGTAGGTTTTGCGGATCTGCGCCCACTGTTTGGAAACAGGGAATATGCAGGTTGTGATATGCAGGAAGGTCCGGGAGTAGACAAAGTACTGAATCTGCATTCAATTGACCTTCCGTCTGAATCAGTCGGGGAAGTATTGTGTTTCGACACACTGGAACATGTGGAGTATCCCCGGAAAGCACTGGACGAGATCTATCGAATACTGAAACCTGATGGAATTGCTGTAATCAGCTCTGTAATGAATTTTCCCATTCATGATTACCCGTATGATTACTGGCGATTCACACCTGAGGCTTTTAAATCTCTCCTGAATCCCTTCGCCGGTTCTTTTGTTGGTTTTCAAGGGAGTAAACACTTTCCGCATACTGTAGTTGGAATCGGTTTCAAGGGCGATACACCCCCAACAGTGCAGTTCATTGAGAAATACGATACATGGCAGAGGAGTGATCGCAAATCGTTTAGACAACTGGTTATCAAGTTAACACCACCACTGTTCCTTCCCGCGATAGCAGGGCTGCACAGAACAATAACCGGTTTAAAAAGAATCGATTGAACGTCCTGAACTAATTACGAGTGATACTCATAATAGCATTTACCAACGGAATAACCAGTTGTTTGGGGCGAAGCGTTTTGTAATACAGGTCATAAGATGAATCTGCCAGTTGTTTGCGAAGATCCGGTGAATTGTGCAATACTGTGATTGCATCCGCAAGTGATGCCGCTGAGCCCATTTCGCAGAGGAACACGTTCTCCAGGTGCGTAAAGAGTTCTCGGACTGCTTTGTTGTCTCCTGCGATTACCGGTTTTCTCATGGCGATCATTTCGTAGAGTTTGCCAGCTATCACATTCCTGGCTTTGGGAACCAATGAGTAATGTCCTCCCAGACAAATGTCGGATTCAGCTATTTCAGTAATAACCTGTTCTCTTGGGATGCGACCAAGGAATGAAATGTTATCGACATGCTCACTGATTGCTCGTTGTCTGATCTTGTCCAGTATTGGGCTGGAACCTGCTATTCTGAGGTGAACCGGTAATTCCGTAATAAGTTTCATTGCGTCAATTATTACTGCCAGGCCTTGAAGCGGGATACCCGAGCCGACCCAGAACAGTGAAGTTTTTGACACTGAGGGGATGTCAGGTTGCTCAACTGGATGGAAAAGACTGTTTTCACATGAAATATAGATTGGCAGAAATTTGTTTCCTGGTACACCAAAAGTGTCTGAGAAATAATCAGCATGGGCTTTTGTATCAATAAGAATCATATCCGCGAGCTTGCAGTTGTATTTATCGATCTGGAAAAGCAGTTTTCCAAGAAGTGAATCGGGTCTGCATTTCCGACGCTCTTTGCAATAACTCTGCCATATAGATATGTGCGCGTCGTAGATAATGGGTTTGCGAGTCAGTATTCTCAGAATTGGGAAGATTTCCCAGCATCTGAAATTCGCGATTACCACATCTGAATGTTTTTTTGTCTTTAGAAAGCGAAGAATGGCTTTTGGGTATCTTAGCCGGGAGTGCTCATTTACAATACAGGGTATTATTCTTAATTCGTGCTGTGACAAGCCCTCCAGCAGTGTTTGAGAACGAATGTAATCCGTGTAGTAAGATTGAAAGAAACATACTGCGGGGAAAGAACTTTCACGTTTTGTCTTTGTCATTTGCTTTCCTGACATGAGTATGTACACAAATGGAAATCATACTGATGCATGTTATATATTACATAAGGGAGAGCAATTACCATCCGTTTGAATTTCAGAGGATTGCGGTTAAAGAAGAGAAAAGGAACTGTTGATGAAACGTGAGCCGCGGGAACTGGTAAAGAGGGCAAAGGATTTACTGCACCATGTCGGGGAAGAGTGCATCTGCAATACCGGTACGATGGGAGAGCTGACCAGTATCGCGGATGAGCTGGAGGATGTTCTCAGCGGTGATGAGCCTGCAGCTGGAGAGGTGTTGCGAATACTGGGGCATGAGCTTAAGTCGCCTCTTGCGGCAATTGTGAGCCTCCTGCACGCTGTTGAGATAGGGTATGTAAAGAATCCCGAGAATTCCATGCAGATGGTTGCCAGAGCGCGTAAGAGAGCAGAAGAGCTGCTGCCGCTGGTTAATGACATTATGGTGCTGGGAGATCTGACAGGTACCGATGTCTCACAGCTTGATGAAAAGGTAAGTATGCTGGCGGTCTGTCGGAGTGTACACGAGCTTATGGAGCTTATGTTTCAGGAGAAGGGAATCTGCTTTGAGTTTTCCTTTCCTGAGAATGAGCCGTTTTTCCCTGTGCGGGGCAGAGAGAGCTTTCTCCGTCGAGTTGTCCAGAATCTCTGTGTAAATGCATTCAAGTACAACAGAATCGGCGGATGTATCTATCTTCGAGTGTTTGGTGAAAGTTCTTCCGTGATAGTAGAGGTTAAGGATACCGGTATGGGCATACCTGCGGAGGATCTGCCGCATGTATTCGCGTTTCTCTACAGAGGCGGGCAGGCGAAACGGAATCCAGACGGCGGGCTTGGGCTTGGGCTTTCAATGGTCAAGCAGATAGTTGAAGTGCACGGTGGAACCATTACCGCTGAAAGTGAAGAAGGGAAGGGAACGATAATGACGGTCCGTCTTCCCCTGTGTACCGGTTGCGGTTAGTGAAGCAGACCTCTTCACTGTGGTCAGCCTCAACCTCCCGAGTCAATATCACTTATCCTGACATTCCAGGTGTAACCGCCGGGCTCTACAACAACACTCCATCTGGTGTAGGTGTCGCCGTCCTCGTCCTCAATGTAAATATCGTAAGTATCTGATTGGAGATAGGCAGTGTAGGTGTCTCCCTGATAAAGGATTTCTTCGCCAAGGTGATTATCACCCCAGTCATCACCGTCGGAAGGTGATATCCAAACTCCATAAACATCCCAGCTGCCCAGATTGTTGGTGATGGTAATGGGGCACTGGCCGGTGTTTTGCAGGTTTGTTGATGATGAGTTTATCTCATCCATGTCATCCAGGGTGACTGTCCACTCGAAGCCGTCTGCTCCTATTCGTATATCATGCAGTGTGTAGGTGTCTCCATCCTCGTCTATAACCTGCAGGTCATAAACGCCTGGTTGCACCATAACCTCGGCTGTTTTGCCGGGCTCAAGAACATCTGTACCTGGAAGGTGGTTGGAGCCCCACACATCGTCAGTGCCTCGGCTGATGTACACACAGTAAATATCGTATTCTTCAAGTCCGTTGGTGACTGCCAGGGGAACCTTTTCCAGGCAGCCTGTCGAGAAGAGAATAATTGCTGCGGTGAGTATGCGGGAAAGTGTTTTTCCGTTCAAGAATATAACCTCCTTTTAACGGTAATACCTTCAGGGCTGTTTCTGTATTCCATCAGTCTATATCTGCTGGCAGTACTTCCCAGAGGTAATCATCTTCTGCGATTTTCCTGTCCCATATTGTGTATGTGTTTCCGCGGTCATCCACAACCTGAATATCGTAAGTATCAGGAAGAACTGTTATCTCCAGAGATTCTCCCGGCAAAAGTACTTTCCATTCAGGTAGTGAGTTTATTCCCCATTCGTCCTCAGATCCACTGCTGACATATATGCACTCTATGTTCCTGTCTTCCAGATCGTTGGTGATGATGATTCTAGCGGGATCAAAGCATCCTGTTGTGATCAGAAACAGGAGCGGTATTGTTATCAGGCAAAATCTTGCCATTAGAACTCTCCTTTAAATTCGCCCAGTACCCTGTCAGGTAATAAGTGTCGATATAATGCGCCGCTATCCTGAGTTCCTGCAAGGCGCTGATATATGCGCATAGCATCGCTATGTAATTGAATCAGTAACGCAGCAGGGGCTCTGGAGAGCAAGCAGGATGCGACAGCTATTGCTTGACAGGGTACTGGTTTGTCAAGGCAGGAAATAGTGTTTTTCAAGATAGTCATCTCCTGTTACTATTGCGGAACCCAGATTACGCCCCGTTGATTTCTGGAAGATATTTCCCAGTGGAAATCGCCTTCCTCAATTTGAATGTCACAGATGAAGAATATATCGCCGTATGTATTTTCTACCAGGAACAGGTAGCTTCTATGCGTCCGAATGCGAAAAGTGAATTCAGTATTAGGCTGGAGGAACTGCCCGTTCAGGTGTTCTACACATACTTCACCAAAGCCATCGTCGTGAATGGTTTGTATACTTGAGAGGACTCCGCATCCGGGAGCTGTGGTGATGTGAACAAGAGCAACACCTTTATGGGAATCAGAGGGATGAGAATAATATCTGAAAAGGTTATCACTATCGGAACTCTGAACATGCCATTCGAAACCATCTTCTTCAATCAGAACATCCCATTTGAAAAATCGGTTGTTTCCGCTGTCCAGGCATTTGAAGTCATAGTGTCTGCCAGGTACAACTTGAAATGTTATTGGTTCGTTGACTGGATAGGCATCATGAAAAATTCCCCAGTCATCATCATCAGATAAACTGCAGTATGCATTTTTGATTTGTCCGGATACTCCATCACCCGGAATAACAGAAACCGTTGCATATTGTTGAACCTCCGGGGTTTCATCCACTTTAACAGTTGTGCTATCTGATGTCGGTTCGGTGTTTTCGCCACAGCCGGAAAACAGAAGAAAGCAAAGAATCAAGTAAAAAGCAGCTTTCTTCATGAAACCTCCTGTTATTGATTTCATATCTCAACGAATGATTGAACAGTACCAACAGGGAAATACATTGAAGGAAAGAGGTGTAAAAACAGGGGGCAGACAATGCCCCCTGTTTTTTGAAATCCAAGGTATCAAAGACATTAGTCCATATCGGAAAGTTCAACTTCCCAGTAGAAACCGTGTTCGTCGATATCAATATCCCAGAGGGTGTAGGTGTCACCATCTTCGTCTTCTACCTTGAAGTCATAGGTATCACCGGCAGGCACGAAGAAGGTGAATTCCTCATCTGCTGAAAGGATCTCGGATCCAAGACGGTCTTCGCCCCATGGTCCGTCGCTGGGATCACCGTAGACATACCAGATAGTCCAGTCGCCAAGTCCATTGTAGATGGTTATGGGGGCATCGCCCTCATCGTTGTTGAGAATGGCTGAGTTGTCCATATCGGAAAGTTCAACTTCCCATACGAAGCCGTCGTCGCCAATCCATACATCCCAGAGAATGTACTCATCATCATCTTCATCAATGCATTTGAAATCGTAGTAATCGCCTGACATTACGTCAAATGATATAGACTCGCCTGGTTCAAGGAGCTCGCTGCCGAAGCGGTCATCGCCCCAGTCATCATTCTCGGAAAGGGTGCAGTATCCGTACCAGAGGGTCCAGCTTCCGAGAGCGTTCTCGATAGTTACAGTTACTTCCTCGCCATCGGTGTTCCAGTCACCGTCTTCAAGGGTAACTTCCCATTCGAATCCGTGCTCATCAATTACAACGCCCCAGCGGGAGTAAATATCGCCATCTTCGTCAACAATCTCAATATCGTAAGTATCAGCTTCTTCAAGTATTATCGTGAACTCATCTCCGGGAGCCAGAATCTCGTCAAGGATATTATCAGTCCAGTCACTGTCTGAAGGATCAATCCAGATTTCGTGAATATCCCAGCTTTCAAGGCCGTTGATGATAACTACTTCGATTTCAACTTCTTCTACTTCTTCCGGTGCGTCAGCCGCGGGTGCTTCCCCGCCGCCGCATGCGAAGAAAAGCACAGGGAAAAGCATAAGTGCCATGAGCAAATGGATTTTTTTCATTATCCCTCCTTTTTGGGTTTTTAAAATCTCAACTCTGAATCGAACAAGCGAAAATAAGAGAACGTAACGGTAGAGTAAAGACCAGGAAAAAGGGGACTGCCGAACAGCCCCCTTTCGCTCAATTGACAGGATACTAGTCCATGTCGGAAAGTTCAACGCTCCAGTTGTATCCAGCGGAGCCAATCTCAACGTCCCAGCGTGTGTATGAATCGCCGTCTTCATCCACAAGCATGATGTCATAAATGCCTGCGGGAACACTGATAGTAGCAACTTCTGCCGGTTCCAGAACATTACTTATACGATTTTCGGTCCACTCATCGCTGTCTGAAGGATCGATGTAGATCTCCTCGATGTCCCAGGCACCAAGATCGTTAGTAATCTCTACGCGAACATTATCGCCGCAGCCGGATATGAGAGTTGCGATAAGTGCCATTGTAAGCAACGCTATGATTCTTTTCATTTTTCCCCCAGTTGAAAGAAGCAGGATCAACTATAGAACCTGCACAGGTAACACTGACCGGTACAATAAGGCAGAGAAAGAGGCAGGTAAACCCCGGCCTTATGGAACGAATAAATCGAGGTCATTCATTGTTATATTCCAACTGCCGCCCTCTTCAGGTATGTTTACTGCAAGACGGGTGTATGTGTCATGGTCTTCATCCATAACCCTGATGTCGTATGTACCCGTATTCAATAACAGAGAATACTGCTCTTTAGGTTCGATGCCATGTGCAACCAGGTGATTCCCGCTCCAGTTGGTGTTTGAAGAGCTTTTGTGATAGACACCTGTGATAATCCAGTCATCCAGAGCATTGCAGAGAACAAATCTACTTGTGCCTGTGCCGGTTTCTTCATGAGAAGCAAGGGTGTCCTCTCTACTGATTTCCCAGCTCTGGCGTGATCCGTTCCGGGTTACTGAGATTGTTTCGCTGGCGTATTTATCTCGCAGATTATCTTCAGCAGTAATACAGTAGCATCCCGGTTCCAGCCGCGTATTCAATGTTCTGCCGGGAAAGAGTATGAAGGCGCCAAGCATGTCGGGACTATCTTCTGTGTTTTCTCCCGATCTGATTGCATAGAGCCAGTAAACATCTTTGTCCTGAAGAGAGTTAGTGATTCTGATTGTACAGGTTCCGGAGCCGGTCCAGTATTCCCCGCCGGATTCAATGGTTTCTTCAAACACTGTACGGTTTGCCATGGATACTTCAATTTGCATGGTCTCTATGGAGTCGGTGATTGTCAGGCGGGAATTGTAAACACCGCCGGTTGCGTCTATTGCTTTGACTGCTGAACTGTTCCGGGGAATTGTGACCTGAAAGTTATCACCCGGTCTCAGCGGATGCTCCAGAAGGTTAATACTGTGGTTTGCACGATACACTTCAGTCAGGGTAATGTCTGGCAGCGTGTTTGTAATCCGTAGTGATATTTCTTTGTGTTCATCGAGTTTGCAGCTCGTCAGCAGTATTACTCCTGCGAGAACCAGCAGAGTTGTGTACTTAGTTCGATTCATCACGATCCTGGTTTGTTACAGACCAGAACACTCCCTGATTACCCAGTTCCACCTGCCAGAGGGTGTAGGTGTTGTCATTGGAATCAAGCAGTCGGATATCGTAAATACCCTCATCCAGCCAGATTCCCATCTCTGCCTCACTGCCGAGAACGCTTGATCCAAGCCAGTCATCACCCCATGAGTCATTGTTACTGGAAGAGCAGTAGACATTCCAGATTGAAAGATGGTCAAGATTATTCTTCAACACGAATTCGCAGGCGCCGATGCCTGCTGAAATGTAAGTTGGTGCTGCTGATATGCCGGTGTTTGTATCTGTGTCGGATATTCCTGCCATAGTTTCCCCGATAAATTCATCCAGAACAGGAATTAGATTAAGTTTCCATCGCTGGTTTTCCCTGATGAACTGATAAGATCTGATCTGGCTGCTCTCGCCGGAAAGCAGGTAGGCTTTCTCATTTATGAATTCGATGGAAATCACCGTTTCTGAAAATGAAAGCAGGGCAGTGTCTGACACCAGCGAGGCAAGAAGTTTCTCTCCCCGGTTGTCAAAAGGGACTCCAGCTTCAGTGTAAATCCTTGCAATTTCGTCAAGAAGCTGATTTGTTTCGTCTGAAAGACCTCTGGAGAGATCATGCCAGTTTTCATCGGCGGTGTTTTCCATAAGGGTGTTATAGCTTTCGAGTACTTCTTTCTGATCACTGCTCCAGCCTATGCACGCAACTATCAACAAAAACAGAGAAGAAACTACCAGTTCTTTTTTCAAAGCAAACTCCTTTCCCGGTTTATCTCTTATAAAGACTCTACCCGTTTGAAGCCGGCGGGTCAACATCCACTGTTGATCTCTTCCCTTATCGGTTATTATCGGTGATAATTAAGAGTGACCGGAGGAGTTTATGAAAACTGTTTCCTTTCCCAGAATGGTTGAACTTGATACAGTTACAGGACTTCCACCAAGGAAGATCCTGGATCATGACCTGCCTGTACTGCTCAGATCTATGGGTATGGCCGGTCTGCCAATGTGTTCCATCATGATAGACATAGATCATTTTAAAAAATTCAATGATAAGCACGGTCATGATACTGGAGATATGGTACTGTACCACGTTTCGTCTCTGATAAGGAAAGCAGTAAGATTTCGCGGAGAGGCATACAGATACGGCGGTGAAGAAATAACCGTACTGATGCTTAACACAAATGGCGCAGAGGGTCTTGCGACAGCAGAGAGAATCTGCTCAGTTGTGGAGAACTCAGAGGTAACGGCGGCAGTCGATGGAATAAATCAACCACTGTCTGTCCGTATATCTCTTGGGGTCGCGTCAACTGATACGGTTGCGGGTTCAGAGCTTCTTGTCTCTTCCGATCGAGCTTTGTACAACGCAAAATCCAGTGGCAGAAACCAGGCAATTCTCTTTAGAAGTGACAGAAGGCAGGCAGTTACCACCACAATTATTGATGTTCACTTCCCCTCCAGATCTGCAATCACAGGAGGTAATTACATACTCCTGAAAAAATGGTTCAGCCGCAGCGATCCTACCGATATTGAGGCCAGAGAGATCAAGGACCCCAACACTGACAGCAGTGAATTTGCTGAAGGTCACATGCCCCCTTACGGTCTGGTTGAGGCAGAGATAAGAGGCAGGGTGAGTGAAATTGAACGCAGGGGCAACCACACACACTTTAAATTTGAGGTTAAGAGCTACATTATTGATCTGATGTTCAAGTACATTCAGGACACTCGAAATGCCTACAATTAACTGTCGATCTCTCTGGACCGGAGCGGGTCCATACATTTCCAACGCAGCTGTTAATATTGATAATTCCGGAATGATTACTTCCATTGAGAATTGTTCCCCGGCTGTTTTTGATTACAGTTTCGCAATGCCTTCGTTTGTGGATGCGCATGTTCATTTCACATGGATGGTTGCAAAAGAAGTATCGCTGGATCTTTCCGAGGTCAGATCCGCTGATGAATTTCTTTCTCTTGTTCAGCTCACAGCTGTTCACGGCACGCATAAGATTGTTCGAGGTGAGTCTTTTGATGAAAGTGAATGGCCTGATACCAATCTGCCGACTCTGGAGCGGCTTGACTCGGTCACCGGTGATGTCCCTGTGTTTCTGCGCCGCGTGTGCGGTCATGCTGCTCTTGTTAACACAGCAATGCTCCGGCTGTTTGATCAGGATATGCCAGGAGTAAACAGGTCAACCGGTGTCTTGAAGGAGTGGCCGGTATTAAATTTTGGACGGATGTTTCCTCTGCCGGACTACATTTCAGCTAACGGCGCTTCCAGGGTTGAATCAATAATCTGCAGCAAAGGAATAACTGCAGTGTGCACCTTTGAATCATTTCATGCGGCTGAAACAATACTGAGTTCGATTTCCAGCTTAGATATGACAATAGCAGTTGTTGTTGACGATATGGAAGATATCCTTGCTGCCGGTCTTCCGGTGAAGATTGTTAAGATCTTTCTGGATGGTGCTCTCGGCGCACGGAACGCCGCTCTTTTCCATCCGTATCCTGATGGTTCGGTAGGTGAATTGCATTATACTGACGAAGAGCTGCTCGCTTTGCTTCTTCGTTGCGGCGAAATCGGATTCTCTGTTGCTGTTCATGCAATTGGCGGCAAAGCTCTTCGGCAGCTTGATCGAGTTTCCAATAAGGTTTTCAGGATTCTCGGTAATGGACATAAAATACGGGTGGAGCATGCGGAGGATCTTATGAGCGCCTGGCCGGGAACATGGAATCCTGAGCACCACATTTTCAGCATGCAGCCCAATTTTGTGGAGAGATGGCAGCGACCGGGGGGCATGTATGACACAATTCTTCCTGAAGAGCAATCTTTGCGGCTTAATCCATTCAGAACAGTGGTTGATTCAGGTTTCCAACTTGGTTTCGGAAGCGATTGCATGCCTCTTGATCCCCTCTACGGGCTCAGGGGAGCGGTTCAGCACAGGAGCAACGATGAATCACTTTCTATGGAGAAAGCACTTTCTGCTTATACTCTTGATGCGGCTTCCATCTCAGGGTTGAATCATCTCGCGATTCCGCTTGGCGGAGGCAGAACTGCTGATATGGTTTTTCTTTCGGGCAATCCGTTTGACGGACTTGATGGTGTTGTGGTTGAAGCTACTATGAAAAGTGGCAGCATTGTTTTTGAAAATAGTGTTTCTACGAAGGGAATTTGATGTGCGCTGTAGACTGGACTGATCCATTCGCTGTTGCGGAAGTATTGATAGAGAATGCGCTTATTGAGGACGAAGCGCTTAATGACGCAGCCTCCGGGGCTCTTGCGGAATTCGGTGATTTACCTGTAACATGCTTTGTGAATCCCAGAGAAGAAATTGTGGTTGCCGGTATTGATCTGGCCGCACTTGTTTTTTCCATTCTGCCCGGGGAGGTTCGAGTGGAGATATTCGTTGAAGAAGGCAGGAGCATTTGTGCAGGCGAGAGGATGGCCGGAATTCACGGTCCGGCTGCTTGTGTTTTGCGCGGGGAAAGGATTTTCCTGAATATTCTCTGCCGACTGTGCGGGATTGCTACCGCAACTTTTGAATTTGTCAGCGTTTGCAATGGTATTGACGTGGAGATACTCGATACAAGAAAGACTACGCCGGGCATGAGAGCTCTTGAGAAGTATGCTGTTCGCATGGGGGGCGGAGTAAATCACCGATTCTCCCTGGCTGATATGGCAATGCTCAAGGATAACCACCTGGCGGCAATTGGTGGAGTCGGGAATCTCCTTCCCGTCATTGGCAGATTGCGGAATCTTGATGTTCCCATTGAAGTGGAGGTTGATTCTTTGCAGCAGTTGAGAGCTGTTACTTCTCTTCTGCCTGATCGAATACTGCTTGACAACATGTCTCCGAATGAGCTTCGGGAAGCTGTGGCACTGGCGGGGAATTCCGGTATATACCTTGAGGCTTCGGGAGGAATTACACTTGAAACGGTAAGGGATGTCGCGGAAACTGGTGTAAACGGGATTTCTGTGGGCATGCTCACTCACTCAGTGAGATCATCTGACATTGGTCTCGACTGGTTTTACGATTTTGATAAGGAGCCTCTATGAGAAGGCTTGCCATTGATATTGGAAACACGAAAACAGCACTTGCTCTTTTTGAGCAGAGGAACCTTATGGGGCAGTGGAGGATCAGGACACAGCACTGGACCGCAGATGAGCTTCGGATACTGATTGAGGCTCTGTTCAGGAGTGAAGGCTTCACCCCACCGGATGACGCGGCATTTGCATGCGTGGTTCCCCAGGTACGTCATACAATAATCAACATGTGTGAGAAATGGCTGAATCTTACTCCGGTGAATGTTTCCAGCGAGACTGCTGGAATTAAAACCGGTTACCTGTATCCACATGAAATAGGGCCTGACAGACTCGCTAATGCTGTAGCTGCTATCATGTCCGGTGGATTACCGGCTATTGTGGCGGATTTCGGAACAGCTACCACTTTTGATGTGATAGATGAGCACGGCAGATATCTTGGAGGTGCAATCAGTCCCGGTGTGGGTACATCTGCCGGGGAGCTGTTTAAGAAAGCGGAGAGATTGAACCCTATTGATCTCGTGTTCCCTGAGTGTGTGGTGGGAAGAAGAACGACGGATGCCATAAGATCTGGTGTTCTGTTCAGTGCGGTGGGTGCTGCTGATCATATTATTGACCTTATTTCGTCTGAACTTGACTCTGCCCCGGAACTATGGGCAACCGGAGGATGGGGGAAAGCCCTGGGAGACAGGTGCAGACACAATTTCAGAATCTGCCCTGAACTTACCCTGCTGGGTATTAACGAAATCGGGCGAAGAAACAGAGAGGAAGTCAACTGATGGCAGAGATTCTTCTGGGAGTAACCGGAGGAGCCGCAGCGTTCAAAGCCGTAAGTCTCGCCTCACTCCTGAGGAAATCAGGACATACGGTAAACTGTATTCTTACCGGGGCAGCTACTGAATTCATTACCGCAACTCAGCTTTCTGCCGTATCCGGAATGCCGTGTTTTACAGATTTGTTTCCTTCCCTGACAACCGTTTCTATTCCCCACATAACCCTTACAGACAATCTGGATCTTATGGTTGTAGCTCCGGCTACAGCTCATTTTATGGCAAGAGCCGCTCATGGGCTTGCTGATGATCTGCTTACTTCCGCCTTTCTTGCCTGCGCCGCACCGGTGCTGATTGCTCCGGCAATGAATACCCGAATGTGGAACAACCCTGCTGTTCAGGCGAATGTTGAGATTCTTTCTTCAAGAGAGATCAGGTTTACGGGACCGGTTCAGGGAAAACTTGCCTGCGGAACCATTGGTGACGGTCGAATGACGGAGCCTGCGGATATTGCCGGGATCTGCTGTGAGATGCTTGGGAGCCGGTCTTGAAGCCGATTCCGACCCTTGAGTGGCGTGATGATTACCTGCGGCTTATTGATCAGAGACTTCTTCCGGCAGAAGAGGTTTATCTTGATTGCAGGTCAATTCAAGAGCTTGCCTGTGCGATAAAGACACTTGCTGTAAGAGGGGCTCCGGCTATTGGCATAGCCGCAGCTTATGGAGCTGTTATTGCAGCAATGGAAACCCCTGAATCGGAAAGTTTCTTTGATGACTGTGAAACTTTGCTGGATGTACTTGCTTCCACAAGACCCACTGCAGTTAATCTGTTCCATTGCCTGGATATTCAGAGAGAGCTTCTTTTTTCTTCACCTTCAAAGGCTATGGCCGTAGAACGCCTTTTAAACAGCGCTCATCAGCTTTTCGAGAAAGATCTGGAGGCAAGCAGGGCTATGGGGCGATTTGGCGCTGATTTGCTTCCTGACGGGTGTACAGTACTTACGCATTGCAATGCGGGTGGGCTGGCCACCGCCGGTCTGGGTACAGCGCTTTCGGTAATCTATGAAGCGCATTCCAGGGGAATCCTCTCCTGTGTCTTTGCTGATGAAACAAGACCGCTTCTGCAGGGGGCCAGGCTTACTTCCTGGGAATTGCAGAAAGCAGGGATAAAGGTGAGGGTTCTTCCGGATTCAGCAGCAGCCTCTTTACTTCGAACCGGGACTGTTAACGCGGTGATAACAGGTGCTGACAGAGTGGCTGTTAACGGGGATTCCGCCAACAAGATAGGAACTTATCCCCTCGCTCTGGCAGCTTTTGAAGCCGGAGTGCCATTTTACATTGCAGCACCGGTTTCAACATTTGATTCCGGATCACCGGACGGTACACACATCAGGATTGAGGAAAGAGGAAGAGAGGAACTGGCTGTGATGGGTAACAGGCAGATCCTTCCCGCTGGAGTAGAAGTTTACAATCCGGCTTTCGATGTTACTCCTGTCAGGCTGATAACCTCCATAATCTGTGAGAAGGGAGTTATCTCAGCCCCGAATCAAATTGAATGGTGAGGTTGACACCGATAGATGTATGCAATACTATTTCATCAATGATTTAACAGCCTGCCTGCTCTGATGGTTTTATAATGCGGGTGCAGTTTTAGGCGTTTATAGACCAGATATATTACTGGAGGAGTAGATATGGGAAGAACCATTGGAATCGACCTTGGAACAACAAACTCCTGCATCGCCTTCAGCGATGGAGGTCATCCCACTGTTATTCAGTCCAAGAGTGGTTCAAGGGTAATGCCTTCTGTTGTTGCATTTTCAGCAAAAGGGGAGAGGCTTGTAGGCCTTGTGGCAAGAAGGCAGGCCATAACAAATCCCAAAAACACAGTGAACAGTATTAAAAGACTTATGGGACGACGTTACGCAGAGGTTGCAGGCCATATCAACGATGTTTCCTATGAGATAGTGGAAAATGACAATGGTGACGCCGCCGTCAGGATTATGGATAGGATTTATACACCACCGGAGATATCCGCGATTATTTTGCAGCAGCTTAAGCTGACGGCAGAGGAATTTCTGGGTGAGGAAGTAACTGACGCAGTGATTACTGTTCCCGCTTACTTTAACGAAGTTCAACGTCAGGCGACAAAAGCCGCAGGTAAGATTGCCGGTTTTAAGGTAAGAAGGGTTCTTAACGAGCCTACGGCTGCGGCACTTGCATTTATTGAACCCAAAGGCAAAAAGAAACTGGTTGTTTATGACTTTGGAGGTGGAACATTTGATGTAAGTGTTCTTCAGATTGTTGACGGAGTCTTTGAAGTGAAAGCTACACTTGGAGATACTGATCTTGGCGGTGATGATCTTGATACAAAACTTGTTCAATGGATAATGGGTGAATTCAAATCCGAAACAGGTATAGACCTCACCAGAGACAATATTGCTCCCCAGAGGGTCAGGGAGGCTGCGGAACGGGCAAAATGCGAATTATCAATGACTCAGGAAACAGACATCAATCTGCCTTTCATAGCCACGGGAGAATCCGGTCCGGTTCACCTGGAGATAACAATCACCAGAAAACTTTTCGAAGAACTTGCAGGTGATTTGATCAGAAAGACTATTCCACTTTGTAAAGACGCTGTTGAAGACGCGGGAATGAAGATAAAAGAACTTGATCATGTTGTTCTGGTTGGCGGATCCACTCGAATTCCTATGGTTCAGAAGCTGGTGGAAGAGTTTTTTGGTAGAAAACCGGCCCAATCGGTAAACCCCGATGAAGTAGTTGCACTGGGTGCCGCTATTGAGAGCTCAGTTCTTACAGGGCAGCGGAAGGATCTGGTTCTTATTGATGTGACTCCACTTACCCTTGGTGTGGAAACACTTGGTGGTGTATTATCGCCTATTATTCGCAGAAACAGCCCTATACCAACTAGAAACAGCAGAATCTTTACAACTGCAAGTGATAATCAATCTGTTGTAGGTGTGCATGTAGCCCAGGGCGAGAGGGAAATCATTGACGGAAACAGGAGCCTCGGAACTTTCGAACTGCGGGGGATCAGTGCTGCCAAGCGTGGAGAACCTCGTATTGAGGTTGTTTTTGAAATAGATGCCAGTGGTATTCTCAATGTTTCCGCACGCGATACAGCTACGGGGCAGGAGCAGAGTATCAATGTTAATCCCAGTGGCGGTCTAAGCGGCTCTGACATAGCGAGGCTTCGCAGGGAAGCTTCAGCCAATGCTGAGGCAGATAAAATCAGAATGAAACTTGTCAGCCTCAGGAATGAAGCTGATGAAGTTATTTACAGAGCTTCCAAGTCTCTCTCGATTGCCCGTGAGGAACTGGATAAAGGATCCTGGGAGGAGCTTGATACAGAAGTTAAGAAGCTTAAGGCACTGCGGGATTCTGACGATTCTCTTGCTCTGGCAAAATCAATAGATGATGTGCGTCAACTGAACAGCTCTGTTTCCAGGCTTGTTGAGGTTTTCAACTCGGACGAAGAGAATGCTACAACAGAATTTCTAAATTCAATATCAAAAGCTGAGGATGTGGAGAAGTTGCCTGAATAACTGCTTCTTGCCGTGACAGATAGCACTGTTTTGTTGTTATGGGCTTTTGGTTATTATATTTTACACTATGAATCCATACGAAGTATTAGGCGTGAATCGAAGCGCGTCCGCCGAGGATATTAAAAAGGCCTATCGCACAGCTGCGATGAAGAATCATCCGGATCGCAACCCCGGTGATCACCAGGCAGAAGAGCGCTTCAAAAGGGTTGCAAGAGCTTATGAGGTACTAAGTGATCCTTCCAGGAGGGACACTTACGACCGTTATGGAACCACAGAAGATCCAGGATCAGCCGCGGGAATGGGCGGGATGCATGATATCTTCAGCGGTTTCGGGCTGGATGATGCTCTGAGGGCATTCATGGAAAACTTCGGTTTTTCCGCAGGTGGATCCGGCTCACGAGTTGTTCAAGGCGAGGATATTACAGTTAAAGTCAATCTTGATCTTGAGGAAGCCGCGCTTGGGGGCAGCCGGGAAATAGAGGTTGAGAAAAATACTGTTTGCAGTGAGTGTTCAGGAACCGGCGCGGATAAAGCATCCGGCTCAGAGAGTTGCAGGCATTGTAATGGTATGGGGAAGGTTTCCTCAATCAGGAATACACTGCTTGGCAGTTTCCGGACAGTAACTCAATGTCATGTCTGCGGGGGCAGAGGAACAATTCCAAAGAAATTGTGCTCTAACTGTCGGGGCAGAGGGTTTGAGAAAAGAAAGTCCACTATTGCTGTGGATCTTCCAGCCGGCCTTTCAGAAGGGCATTACATCAGACTCAGAGGTCAGGGGCATCATCCAGGCCAGGGCGGGGTTCCAGGCGACCTCAAGCTTTTTATCAATGAAATTGACTATGGTCCTTTTCGACGGGAAGGAGACAATCTCGTTTATTCACTGACAATCTCCTATCCTCAGGCTGTACTTGGCGGTGAGTTCTCTGTACCTTTGCCTGATGGCGATTCCCTGCAAATCAAGGTGGGCAGCGGAACCGGTGCCGGTGTCAGGATCAAACAAAAGCACCATGGCATGGGAAGGTTGAACAGACGGGGAAGAGGTGACCTTTTCGTAGAGATTGATATCCATGTACCTGACAAAGTGAAACGGAGTGAAAAGGAGCTTCTGAAAAAACTTGAGGAATCTCCCTCGTTCAAAATCAAGAGAAAGTAGCAATGGATCACTCGCTGCATCGACTTGAGTTCCATAGAATTCTTGAAGTTGTTCGTAATCATGCTCGCAGCCATGCCGGAAAAGAACTTGTTTTAAAGTTGCTGCCTGCAACAAACCGTGATGGAGCCCGTCTTCTTAAAGAGGAAACCATCCATGCTTCCTGGCTGATCAGCGCGGGAATTGAACCTTCTGTTTCAAACTTGCAGGGGATTATTGGCGCAGTGGAATCCCTTGCTCGCGGGGCTATTGCTCTGGAACCCTTTCATCTCCGAAGCACAGGTGAGGCTCTGCAGGACATGAAAGCTTTCTCTGAAAATGTAGAAAAGTCTTCTGAGAATGTATCAGGTATTCTGGATGTTCTGATCCACCAGATTCCTGTGCTTGAATCTCTTTTCAGAATGCTCTTGCGTATTACAACAGCAGACGGAGAGCTCGCTTCAGATGCGTCTCCTGAACTGAAGCGGATATCCAGGGGAATTCAATCCCTTCGTTCCTCACTTGCAGCCAGGTTGTCAGCCATCTCATCCAGACTGGCAGGAATCGGAGTTCTCAGGGATTCTCCTCCCTCCATAAGGTCCGGAAGATATGTCCTTCCTGTAACTGCCGGTAAAAGAGGTTCAGTGAAGGGTTTGATCCATGACAGGTCGGAAAGCGGAGCCACTCTTTTTATAGAACCCTCAGAACTTGTTGAGAGCGGAAATGAGCTCCAGGAAGCCCTTCTTGACCTTCAGCAGGAGCGCAGACGGATTCTTCGGGAAGCCACTATGGCTCTCAGAGAGCAGCTTGAAAGTATCGAGAAGGGAATTTCCATCTTCAGCAATCTTGATTTTGTATTTGCCAGAGCGAGGTATCACATTCAGGAAGAGACATCATTCCCGGAGGAAGGGCAACTGGATCTCAGGGAACTGGCTCACCCGCTTCTTCCCCGGGATACCGTAGTAAGGAGCAGAGTAAAACTTGCTGAAGGCTGGCGTGTTCTGGTAATCAGCGGACCTAACGCAGGCGGTAAAAGTGTGCTTCTGAAGGCTCTGTCACTTGCTTCAATTTGCGGTAGAAGTGGACTCGGGGTTCACGCCAGTGCTGCATCATCCATGCCGTTTTTCAGTAGTGTCATGGTATCTATGGGAGACAACCAGTCAATTGCAATGCATCTCAGTACATATTCTGCCAGACTTTCTGAACAGAGAGATATACTGCTTAACGGAGATACAGAGACCCTTGCCATCATAGATGAGCCGGCAGCAGGAACAGATCCGGTTACCGGTGCGGCTCTGGCCGCGGTCTTCCTGGAAGAACTGGCAGACTCCGGAGTTAGAACTGTTGTCAGCACTCATACGGGGCAACTGAAGCTTCTGGCAGGGGAAAAAACCGGTTTTCACAATGCCTCCATGTCATTTAACTCGGAGACTCTAACCCCCGGTTTCAAATTCATTGCGGACATTCCCGGAGCCTCCTGTACCCTGGAAGCAGCAGCTATAGCCGGTTTTCCGCAGGATATGCTTAGCAAAGCATCCAATCTTGCGGGAGACTCCTTCAGCCTCGACAGCCTTGTGGTTAGTCTCAGGGATCTGGAAGAAACTCGCCAGAAGGAACTTCATCGCCTTACCGAGGACAGGAAGCACGCGAGAAAGAGCAGAAAATATCTTGAGAAACAGTTGAAAGAGACCAGAGATCATCTGGAAAAGAAGATAGAAGCAGTTGATGAAGAAAAGACCAGGGCTTTAAAAAACATTCAGTCCAAAGCAGACTCTCTTATGGTTTCAATAGCTAATTCCTCCACAGCCGGTGAGAGACGGAACGCCAGGAAGAAACTCAGCGAAATTGCCGCACGGGAAACTCCGGCGGACAAATCGGGAAGGCACAAATCACTTTCCGATAAAAATCCTTCCACGATTCAACAGGGCGATTATGTTCAGATTGATGGATGGTCTGTTTCCGGCATTGTAGAGAAGATCGGTCGTTCAAATGCAATGGTAAGAATAGGCTCAATTCTTGTAAAAAAGAAGTTGACAGAGCTAACTGAACTTACTCCTCCGGAAGAGAAACTGGTGGCATCATCGGAGTACAGGGCGATAGAGGAGAACCCGGAGGCAATCCTTCTGGGAATGACGGTTGACGAAGCCATTGCCGAGCTAGATATAAAGCTTGATAACTGTGCTGCGATTGGCCTGAAGAGGATCAGGGTTGTTCATGGAAAAGGACGATTGATGCAGGGGATCACAGAGTGGCTTCGGCGGGACAAAAGGCTGAAGAGTGTATCCATTGCTCCGCCTGAAGAGGGTGGTACAGGAGCGTCCATTATAATACTTAAGGGGTAGTTCACCGTGGCATTCAATCCCATTGATGTAGAGATGGTAAAGGATTCTGCGGACATAATATCAACAATTCAAAAGTATGTGGAACTAAAGAGATCAGGCAGTTCCTGGAAGGGACTGTGTCCTTTTCACAGAGAGAAGACTCCCAGTTTTTTCGTCTTTCCCGCCAGAGGTACATGGAAGTGCTTTGGATGCGGAGAAGGCGGTGATGTAATTAGTTTTCTGATGAAGCACAGGAATCTCAATTTTCTGGAAGTTGTTGAAGAGCTTGCGGAAGAGAACGGTATTACTCTTGAAAGAGCCGGCTCCACCCCGGTGACCGCACGGACTTCAACCGGGCTGTTCGAGGTGGTTGCTGAGGCCCAGGAGTTTTACAGGAATTGCTTTCGTGAACCGGCAGGTAAAAAGGCAAGGGAATACCTTCGACAGAGATCAATTGATGAGGATGTTCTTGAAATAGGCATCGGATACGCGCCGGGCGGGAATTCTCTTCTGGCACATCTGCGCAGCCATGACTTCTCAATTTCCGTTATGAATGAAGCCGGGCTTGTTATCACTGACAGAGGTGATCCCTATGATCGCTTCAGAGAGAGACTGACATTCCCCATACGGGATCGTAGAGGAAGAGTTGTATCCTTTGGTGCCAGGGGCTTTGGTGACGCTGTGCCGAAGTACCTTAACGGCCCGGAGACATTCATTTACAGAAAGGGATCATTCCTTTACGGCTACAGTACCGCTCAGAAGAGTGCCAGAGATATGGGCATGGTAATCCTTGTGGAGGGTTACTTTGATCACGCGAGACTCGTTTCCATTGGTTTTGCCGGAACTGTCGCAACATGCGGTACTGCTCTTACTGAAAAGCAGGCGAGGAATCTTAAAGGCATGTCAGACAACATACACATCTGCTACGATGGGGATTCTGCCGGCAGCAAGGCAGCGGTGAAAGCTGCCGAGACCCTTCTTGCACAGGGAGCGTATCCCCTTATTGCCAGATTCCCCGAGGGCATGGATCCGGACGACTTCGTCAGGGAAAAGGGTAAGGAAGCATTTGAACAGCTTCTAGGCTCATCTCTGGATCCCGTATCATTCTGCATTTCGCTTCTGGGAGGAAAAATACCCGACGGACCCGGCAGGATACGGGTGGCCAATCGTCTTCTTGAAGTGGTCGCGTCTTCTTCCAATCCACTGGTGGAGGAGGATCTCCAAAGGAAAGTAGAAAAATTCACAGGGTATTCCAGAACTGCTCTGGCAAAATCGGGTAATGCGATAAAGGATTCAAAAAAACCTTTTGAGTACAGGGGCAGAAGATCAAAAGGTGAGATCGGAAGTGGTGACAGAGGTATTCTAAGGGCAACTACTGCGGGCGGGCTCCTGGACAGGGAACTGATTAGATTCCTCAGAGATGAGGATATGACATCGGAGCGGGCGGTTGCGATACTCACCGCCTTCAGGGAACAGGTTGACCAGGGCTATTCAACTCTGGTTTTCGGGGAATTAAACGAAGACATTGCAGGTGATTGTGCTGATATTGTAGGTGTTCTCGAATCTGTTACTTCCCGGGAGATCAGGATACTGAAAATGAGTATAGAAAGAAAGAGAAGAGAGATCCCCAGACGCAGGGAACTGCGAAGAGGGCTTTCCGACGCGGATCCCGAAAAAAAGGCGATGACTCTTGAAGAGCTTGCTGACGGCGGGTCTATTCATGAACGGTAGAAAACCTGTTGCTTCTGATACCCGGAAGAACTTTCGTTCTGTGGTTGATTCCACGGAGGTTTCAAATAAAGAGAGAAGAACTCATCTTGCGGACACTATCAACGGAACAAGACTTGAGCTTTTGAATCTGCTGAATCTGCCGACGGATCTGGCCGGAAAGGGCGACTGGACCCCGGTGCAGAAAACAATCCACGAGGAACTTAAAAAGACTGAGGATCTTTCAGTCAGAGCTGAGGCAGACAGATGTATTGACCGGCTTCTGGATGCTGAAGCGGAACTGGTTGAGGGAAACCTCCGCCTTGTACTTATGGTTGTAAGACGTTATGCCCGTGGTGTCACAGGTGCTCTTGAGGAAATGGATTTTGTTCAGGAGGGATGTGAGGGGCTTCTTGACGCGGTGAGAAGATTTGACTTCTCAGGCAGCGGCGGCTTTCTTACCTATGCATTGATCCGCATCAGGAAAAAAGTGATTCTCGCCATGGAGAAGCAGCACAGACTGGTTAGAATACCTGCGCATGTAATCAGAAAAGGAAGATACCTGAAAGAGGTAATAGATGACTTTGCCTCCGAAAAGGGCAGATACCCGGCACCTCACGAAATAGAGATCGAGACCGGTGGAGACATGGACTGGTCTATTCTGTTAAGTCTTTCAGAAACAGTTGATTCCATTCACGAAACGGTGGGGAAGACTGGTCTTCCTCTGGAAGAACAGCTTGCATCCAGCGCCGTTGAACCGGGAATTCCTCTACTGGATGAGCTGGTGGAAGATGCTCTGAAAAAACTTGATAAAAGAGCCAAATTTATTCTCGTCATGCGCTATGGCTTACTGGACGGAGATACCCACAGGCTTGCGGATATAGCAGAGGTTCTCGGTCTGTCTGCAGAAAGGACACGACAAATTGAAAAGGCATCCATTAAGATTCTTCGTGATAATTTCAGCGACTTTGATATTTCTGACTGGTTGCAGTAAGGAAAACAGCTCCATACCTCCAGTTCAGAACGCGTTTTCGGATACTGATACTGCTGTAATTGTCTTCGGCCCTTCACTGACAGAGCTCTTTTATCTTTCCGGTGCCTGGGACAGGCTGGCCGGAGTTGACAGGTTTTCCACCTGGCCTTCCCGCGCCTCGGAGCTGGCGGTGATTGGAGACTTTCTTGCTCCATCCCTGGAAATGATAACCGCTCTTGGAGCTACTTCAATTCATGTTGTGGGCAGTAATCAATCACTTGCAGATCTTGCGGAAAGACTTGGAATTCCATGTTATCAGTATTCTTTTGACAGGCTTGATGATGTTTATGAATCCTGCGACAGAATTGCAGATCTGTATCCGGAAGCCGATCTCAGTGGTTTCAGAGATGAGATTGAGTTTGCTCTGGATTCATTGTCCGTTCATTTTTCATCCGACTCACCCGAGGTAATGATAGTTGTGTATCTTGAAGGTGACGGTGCCATCACTCTCGCGGGAAAGGATACCTTCTATTTTGACATTCTTACCGGGATGGGTTGTACCCTTGCATCTCCTGAAACCGGCAGCTATCCTGCGGTATCCGTAGAAGGGATTCTGGCAATTGATCCGGATCAAGTTATTATTCTTGACCCGTACAATACAGGCGAAACGGCCCTGGACGCTTGGAGAAGCAACGGGCTTGATGACTCCATCGTAACGGTTCTTTCAGGTGATTATGTTCTTATTCCAGGTGCCAGACTTCAGGAACTCATTACTGGAATTGCACAGTGTCTGAACTGATTCTTAAGGATTTCAGCGCCGGCTATTCCCCGGGTAAAGCGGCTGTTTCCGGCGTCTCCATGAAGATTGCCGGTGGAAGCGTAACGGCAGTTATCGGACCCAATGGAAGCGGAAAGAGCACACTCCTTAAAGGAATCCTGTCTTTTCCGGGAGTCCACAGCACAGGACATGCTACCCTTGATTCTCTTGATATCCAATCTATGAACAGAGGCGAAAGAGCAGGCAGAGTTGCATACCTTCCACAATCTCCACCTGTTCCAGCGGGTCTCACTGCCATTGAAACTGTCCTGCTGGGCCGGTTTCCCCACAGAAGCGCGTGGTCAAGTGATTCACCTGAGGATGTAGGAATTGCTCTTAACGCACTGGAGATGGTTGGCGCAACCCATCTGGCAGATAAGTTTACAGATGAGATATCCGGGGGAGAGAACAGACTGGTCAACCTCGCGGCAGTGCTTTCCCAGAGAACAGAAGTTATTCTTCTTGACGAACCGGGATCATCTCTGGATTATGGCCATGCTGCCCAGTTGTGGGAGCTTCTTTCTGATCTTGCTGCAAGGGGGATGATTATTCTGGCCACAACTCACAGGATCGAGATGTCCGGCAACGCTTTTGACAGGGTTCTGCTCCTCTCTGAAGGGAAGTCAGTGGCTTTTGGTGAGCCTGAGGATGTATTTCTCTCAGGAGATCTTCTTTCCCGAGTGTATAAAACACCTATAAAAGTCAGGCGCAGCTCACCTGACGGAGGCTGGATTGTGTTTCCGGGGGATTCAAATTGAAACGAACCTTTTTATTTCTCATCGTTCTGGCAGGTACCGGAATCGCGGTTTCTCTTGCAACCGGTCCATTGGGGTCGAGCGCGCCTGAACAGGTGATACTGTACCTCAGACTTCCAAGGATTCTTCTTGCAATCACCGCTGGCGCCAGCCTTGCTGTGTCGGGCTGTGTTCTGCAGGCTGTACTGAGGAATCCACTTGCTACACCATACACTCTGGGAATCAGTGCCGGTGCCGGTGTAACTGCCGGCTTTATCATACTTTCCGGAATACATCTTCCGATATTCCTTGTTTATCTTTCCGGTACTGCCGGGGCACTTGCTGCCTCGACTCTGACCTGGTTTCTCGCCGGTCGCGGCCAGAGAGATCACTCAGGCCTGATCCTGGCGGGTGTAACAGTTAACCTTCTGGGAGCCTCTGTCCTTCTTCTTATTGAGTATATGAGTCCGGCATCCCGCCTGGTGGAGATAATAAGATGGATGATGGGTGATCTTGCCGTTGCCGGTTACCGCAGGGTTCTTTTTCTTCTTCCGTTCCTTGTCGCGGGGATGGTTCCCGCTCTGCTGAAAACAGGTACACTTAATCAGTTCCTCACAGGAACGGAGATAGCTGAATCCAGAGGAGTCAATACAGTTCGGGAGAGATTCCTTCTTCTGATTGCCGCGGCGGTTCTCGCGGGCGGAGCTGTCGGAGCAGTAGGACCGATAGGTTTTGTGGGGCTTATAGTGCCTCACACAATGAGACGACTGGCTGGCGGAGACTACAGAAGGCTTCTTCCTCTTTCAGCGCTTGGGGGGGCTGTTCTTATGCTCTGGGCGGATATCTTCTCAAGAGTGGTTATATCCCCGGCAGAACTTCCAATCGGTGTTATTCTCTCCCTCCTGGGCGGGCCGTTTTTTCTCTACCTGCTCATAAAGAAACCCCGCCTTTAAAAGAAGAAAAAAGCAGACACAAGTAGGCTGGCCTATTATTTCAGTGATTATCGCCCGTGGTTGTCCGGGTGTTTACCTTACAATCACCTTTGAAGTAAAGGTATCCATGTCATCGGACTCAACCATAATCAGGTAGACACCCGATGGAACAGTATTCCCTGAGGAATTAC